>NZ_JBJZOG010000076.1:0-31532 GCF_047200535.1 Micromonospora mangrovicola
CAGGACTTCGCCGGAAACACGCTTACGCCTGGGAGCCGGCATTAGTCGTCATCCTCCTCGTCCACTGAGCCGTCCGCGCGAAGAGATCGAATGAGTTTCATGAGGTTGGCGCGGTCGCGCTGCGTCCGTTCGCGTAGGGCAGGACTACCGCGGCGTGAGTCGAGGAAGTTGTCGATCCGGGCGACGCCGTCGGTGAGGACAGCAAGGTGTGCGAGACGGAAAAAGGCGTTGCCGCAGCCCGCTCCGATGCAGAGGTGGTCGCCAAGATGTGGCCCATCAGGACCGCAACCTGCGGTGGGCGCTTCGAACATGCAGTCGTTCGTCAGTCCGAGGTGAAGCCGGTCGGCGACTGATTCGGCGATCCGGTCGGCTCGTGACGGGTCGGCGATGACCTGAGCTCGGAAGTCGATGATCTGTTTCGCTGGCGTGCCGGCGACGGGGCTGGTTCCTCGGATGAGCTGCAGGGCCTGCTCGCGAATAACCGCCACGCGGGCTGAGTTCATGTGACGAACGGCTTGTTGCTGGCCGTCGCTCGCATAGCCGGTGGTGGTCCGCCAAGCGGCGTGACCGAGTTGGATGCCCAGGCCAAGTTCAGCGCCGGGCTTGGTAACCGCGTAAACGCTGAAGGAGCGGCGGAGGGTGGCGGCGTTGATGTTCGACAGCGTTTTGGTGTCGATAGGCGTGAGGCCCAGTCCTTGCCCTCGGCCGGGCCTCTGCTGTGGAGGGTCGTTGATCATGGCGACGAGCCGGGGGATGTCTCGGTAGGCGTCGTAGTCGCCGACATTGCTGGCACTGCGCGCAAACAGGTGTGTGGGATGTTCAGACAGCCGGCACAAGATGTCAAGTGTGCGCATGACCGGGGCGGGAGCCCACCACCCACGCAGAGTGCCGACCGGATCGGTCTGCCCCTTATATTGCCGGCTGATGAGGGCGGGCAGGTCGTCCCGTGTTGTCGCGGATCTCCGGGTCAGGGCCTGCACCTCACTGTCCCGCATCCCGGTCAGCGAGGACAACAGCATGTAGCAGGCGGCGCGTAGAACGCTCTCCAGATACTCGGTCTCGCCCAACCCGACCTCGGCGATCCAGGGACTGCTGCTGCCATCATCGTGTCTGACAGTCACACTGGGTGTGATCAGGCCACCGTATGCGCTGCGCGCCGGGTCCGCCGCCATGTCCTCAAGCAATGCAACAGCCGCCGGCCGGTAAGAGCCATTCGTTGATTTGAAGATCGAGTCGTTGATTCGAAGCATCCGGCAGAGCAGGCTGACGTTGGGCTTGCCTCGTTCGCCAGGGCTACGACCGAATCCGGTGTGCAGTGGGACGATGCCGCCCTGCTCCGCCCAAGCCGCGAGGATCGTCCAGGCGTTGTTGCCCGCAGGACCACGCGGAGCGTGGGGCAAATCGCGAACGACTCTGAGCGCGGCAAAAATGTCCTCCGAGAAGCGGTCCACGAACGCCCATGCCGCCGCGATCGTCGGTGCCCAAGTCCGCCAAGGCAGCGGCGCGCGAAGGTTCTCCGTGGGCCGCCTGTACCCAGCCACATCGGCCGCGCTACGGGCTCCCCAGGGCATGAAGCGAAGTCCACCGGGCAGAGCGGGTGCGCATTGGCGGAGGAGTTTGAGGGTCTCCACGTACTGGCGAACACCGCCGGGGGTGAGACCATTGCCGTTCTCGCGGTGCCGCCCTTGCTGGACGTCGTGCAGCACGTCGTCAGCGTCGCTCTGACGCCAGGCGGTGAAGTCTGCCAGGCCACGCTTGAGGCCCCAGGTAGCGAGTACACGCAGTCGGAGGTAGTGGCCGTAGACGGTATCCATGGGAGCGGGCAACTCCCGCCGCACGACACCTGCCTCAACGACCCCCGGGTGGTCAGGTTGAGCCAGGACCATGAGTAGGTCTACACAGGTGGAGTGATATGACGCTGGAAGCAGCCCCAGGTCGATATTTCGCTCCCCCTGGCTTTCACGGTGGACGATTACGCGACAGTCCCATACGCTCTCGCCGTAGCGCGGCCCATCTGGGTACGCGGCCCAGACGGGTTCGCCGATGCGGAACAGATTCTGCCCCGCCGCCTCGTGGGGTAGTGGTCTACCCGTCGTCATCAACACCCCTCATGTCATTGCGCGTGCCAAGGTGCAAGGGGACTAGCGACATTCGCTGGCGCGCCCCCTCGATCTCGGCGGCGGGGAAGGCGGGCAAGACGATCTGCGTAAGCGCCTCATGGATGAGCTTCCAATGCTGCTGCCAGGCGGCTGGGTCGGCGGCTCGAGCGGGGTCAGCAAGGTCGGCGACGACCAGGGCCGCTGGCAGATGGTGGCGAGTGATGAGTGCGTTGCCGCAGCCAAAGCACGTGCCCATCATCGAGCGGCTACAGGTGGTTCCGGCCGGCTCGTGTGGGCTGTTCTGCGGATCCCGGCAGGCAGCGTGCGGGCCGTCAAGATCGCCCCGCAGCAGGGCGTTAGCGGTATCGGAGTCAAGGCTCGGAGTGTCCTGCCCCTGCTGAAGGAGCACCTCCGCTTCAGGCGTGATGACCGTAGGACCCTGAACAGCCGCTTCAAACTGCTCAGTGACGGCCTCCAGGAGGATCCGTCCGGCCTCGGCGCGTAAAACGGAGCTGTTGGCGTAGTGACCGAAGAAGGTTTGCGGGGTGTGCCGCCGGCCCGTACGCAGGTAACGGGCTGGATTTGCGAGGGCTTCGCGGGCGGTGACGACCTTCCGAAACCGCGAGAAATTGGGCAACCCGTGCACCTCCAACCCTGCTGAAGCGAGCCAATGGCGGAGGGTGAATCGCCGAGTGTTCCAGGCTGCTTCAGTGACCCGCCCATCCGGCTTCTTCATGATCCACAGCCGCAGCTGGTCGCTCTTACGCCGGAGGCCCGCCGTGAGCCGGAGTGAGTTGGTCAGTGCGCGGTGCGCGGCACGGTCACGCCGGGTGTAGACCTCCTGGTAGGTCGCTCCGGCCCGGTTCTTCGTGTAGGTGATGGCGTACTGCTCGACGAGGTCGCGCTCGGCCAGCCAGGTCAAGCGCTCGGCATGCGTCATGCGAGCCACCGCGGTGTCATGCTCTGCGGCAGCGGTCGCCACGATGTTGTTGAGCGTGAGGGCTCGGAGCACCTCGGGCGGTTCACCGGTCGCTAGGGACAGCAGGATGTGGAGAGCGACGATCACGCAGGCGCTCGGATTCGTCTCGTTGGACGTGAGTGCGGCGTGGACGACGCGGTGCGCCTGCCCACGCAGACGCCGAACCTCCGCGGGAGCGAAGGCTGGGAGGCCCTCGGTGGGGACGTACCGGAGCCGCGTGTTGCTCTCCAGCCGGTGGACGACCTCTTGGTGCAGCGTGCCGGGGCCATCATCCTCGATCCGACGCAACAGGGCAAAGACGTAGATGGCTTTTCGGTAGGGGGTGTCCGTGCGCTGCTGTCGGTGCTGTTTGAGAAGGTCACTCTCCCACGCGTCCAGGTGCCGTCGGCGTAGATCAACGAGCCCGAAGGAGCCCTCAATCCCGATCTCATGTGGCTGACGGCACACATGATCAAGGAAATACCGGACTGAAGACGTAAAGTTGCCATCACCTCGGCCTAACTCCTCGACGACCTCCAGCCACTTGTCGGCTATCTGGGCGGCGAGCAGTGGGAGCGCGTAGTGGTTCGGGTCGATCTGGATGGTGCGGTCGTAGCTGTGGTCCCGCCAGCGGTGGCTGCGAGGTTGGAAACCCGCCGCCC
The DNA here is from genome assembly GCF_047200535.1 of Micromonospora mangrovicola. Taxonomy (NCBI): domain Bacteria; kingdom Bacillati; phylum Actinomycetota; class Actinomycetes; order Micromonosporales; family Micromonosporaceae; genus Micromonospora; species Micromonospora mangrovicola. The sequence goes on from NZ_JBJZOG010000076.1 coordinate 3,720, forward strand.
TAGGCCGTTGGTGGTACGCCGGGATGCTCGGGGTCGCATAGGAGCCGCGGGTCATGCATCACGCTCCGCCGACGGCGCCTGGCCTGGTTCCGTGTGGCCCACGAGGTCGGCTGCCGTCCGGCGCAGCACTGTTGGCACATCCTCGGTCCAGGTCTCGGCGGCGAACAGGTAGTCCTGAGTCGTATTCATGCTCGCGTGACCGAGCAGTTCCATGACTGTCAGGACAGGGTTGGCTAGCAGGTAGTACGGGTTGCCGGTCCGCTCGCGGCCCTCCTGCATCAAGCCGTGCAGCATCCGGACGGCGTAGGTATGCCGCATGGTGTGTGGACTGACGGTGATGTGTTGTGGCGGCCGCAGCGCGTCGCCTCGCTCCGCGACCCGGTCACGGGCGTTTGCAAACAACTCGTTCCAGTAGCCAAGCACGGGCGGGAGTCCCCCCCTGGAGGACAGGAACAGGCCGAGCGGTTCGATGGTCCCCTCGTCGGTGACGTAGGCCGCGACGGCCCGCTGTTCGTCGGTGAGCCCCTCCACCGGGACCTGATGACCATCTTCGATCACATGCGGCCGGTTGTGCCGGGTGGTGACACCGTCGACCAGGTGCAGACGCCCCTCTCGGCGCAACCCGCGAAGGGTGGGTTGGGCCCGTTGCACAATTGCGGCTCGCTCGGTCACCCGGTAGAGATCCACGGCCTGTGCGACCTCCTGTGTCACGTAGCTCGTGCGGGTTACGTCCTTCTTGCCAGCGCGGCGGAACGCGTGCAGGTCACCGACTGGCATCTGACCGGGGCGCGGAACCTCACAGTCGAGCAGGAAGGCACACTCCTCACGCCGAAGCCCGGTGCTCGCGAGCAGGAGGCCATAGCAGTAGTCCCGTTCCGGATAGGCCGGCGCGAACTCGGGATCGGCCCCGTCCCCGCGTAGCCCTACGTCGAGGAAATGCCGTGTCTGCTCCGCCTTGAGGAACTTGGCGGTGCGCCGCTTGCGGGTGCGAGGCATCAGCATGTTGCGGCCGGCCCACCGCGGCACCGGGTCGGATGGCACCCAGTTCATCGCGACCGCATACCGGAAAAAGCCGGAGATACAGCCCATCTCGGTCGCCAGACTGGTCAGTTCCAAGACTCGTTTGCGGCTGTTCCGGTAGGCCACGAGATCCGCCCGCACGGCATCGGTGAGATCAACTTTCGGCTCGCCGCGTTCGGCCCAATATTCGTCGAGGTTCACCCCGGCGTCACGGGCGCGGGACTCGGCGCGAGACCGTCGGAGAAAGCGCAACAGCCGGCCCAAGTGGTAGACGTGGGACCGGCGCATGCTCTTGAGGTCAAGCCCGCTCTGGGTGTGCGCGTCGAGCAGGTACTGGTTCAGGTACCGGCACCCGGTCACGGTGCCGTCGTCGTCCACCACAAACGCAAAACCGTCCGGCAGGCGCAGCCGGTCGAAGACGCTGATGACCCATGCCGGATCGACACACTTGCCGTTCGGGAGCGCGAGCGGACCGCGGCCGACCAGTCGGCGGTCGATCTCGACAACCCTCACCGAAGTCCCCGCCCTCCATGAACCCAGTGGAGCACCGGCAGCGATCCATCGATGGAGGACACTACCAGGAGAGCTGCATACGAAAAGGTCCTGGGAGTGTCAGAAGACACTCCCAGGACCTGAACTGTGGAGGTGCCGGGAATCGAACCCGGGTCCTTCGCCGCCTTGTCAGGGCTTCTCCGAGCGCAGCTCGCTGTGCCTCTACTCGGCCCCTCCGATCACGCGAGCGAGTCGGTGTGACGGGCCCAGTCGCTGATTGATCTCGCCGCACGGACCCCGCGACCGGGTCCGATTGGCCAGCCTTCTAGCTGATGCCGGCTAACTGGGTCGAAGGCGCTCCCAGGCCGACAGACTTGCTACTCGCCTCAGGCGGCGAGAGCGAAGTCAGCGCGATTGTTCTTGGCGCTTATTGGTTTCCGACGACCGATTCACGAGACGACGTCGGCTTCCTCGGCTCGCTTCCCCTGCCGCAACGTACGAAGTCGAAACCAGTCACCCCCTCGAAGGGCTGCCCCTGTCGGCAGCACCACCAAGCCTAACGCCTGGCACAACCGGATTCATTCCGAGCCCGGCCGCCAGCCGCCACCCGGACAAACCGGAAGTTTCACTCATGCATCCCCTTGCCGCGCCGGCCCGCCACGCGGGCCATCTCCCGCTCGGCGTCCCGCTTGGCGAGGTCCTGCCGCTTGTCGTACGTCTTCTTACCCTTGGCCAGGCCGATCTCCACCTTCGCCCAGCCGTCGGAGAAGTAGACCTGCAACGGCACCAGGGTGAGACCGCTCTCCCGGGTCTTGCCGATCAGCCGGTCGATCTCCAGCCGCTTGAGCAGCAGCTTCCGGGTGCGCCGGGGCTCATGGTTGGTCCAGGTGCCCTGGGTGTACTCCGGGATGTGCATGCCGTGCAGATAGAGCTCGCCATTGCGCTCCTGGGCGAACGCGTCGACCAGCGACGCCCGCCCGGCCCGCAGCGACTTGACCTCGGTGCCGGTCAACGCCATGCCGGCCTCGTACGTGTCGAGGATGGCGTAGTCGTGACGCGCCTTCTTGTTGGAGGCGACCACCTTGCGGCCCTTTTCCCGTGGCATCGGCGCCACCTCCCTTCCGTGGTGTCCGCGACCCACGGCCGCGGAGCGGGATCATGTTACCCGAATGACAAGGGCCCTCCCGCGCCGTTTATTCCGGCACGGGAGGGCCCTCGGAGAGCCGTCGCGGGGACTAGACCCGCAGGTAGAAGCGGAGCGTGACCCAGGCGGTCACCGCGCTCACCAGGCCACCGACGGCGGCCATCAGCGGGAACGTCAGCAGGATGTCGGACCAGGAGATCGGGGTGATCAGGCCCTCCAGGGCGGACAACGAACTGCCCGCGGCCACCACCTTCACGGTGGCCAGCGCGACCAGGCCGAGGACCGAGCCGAGCAGGCCGGCGACCACGGCCTCCAGCACGAAGGGCGCCTGGATGAACCAGTTCGAGGCGCCGACCAGCTTCATGACCGCGACCTCCCGCCGCTTGCTGTACGCGGCCACCTGAATGGTGTTCGCGACCAGCAGCAACGCGGCGACCGCCATCACGATCGCGATGGCCAGCGCGCCGTTCTGGAAGCCGGTCAGCACGCCGAAGACCTTGTCGAGGAGCTTGCTCTGGTCGACGATCTCGTCGACGCCCTCGGTGTCCTTGTACTGGTCGTAGATGTTCTTGTACTGCTCCGGGTTCTGCAGCTTGAGCCGGAACGACTCGGGCAGCTGGTCCGGCTTGACCGCATTCACCAGGTCCGGGGCGTCCGCGTACATCTTCTGGAAGCGCTCGTACGCCTGCTGCTTGTCGACGTACGTCACCTCCTTGACCAGCGGGTCACCCTTCAGCTTCGCGTCCAGGTCGGTGCGCTGCTGCTCGCTGACGTCGGTCTTGAGGAAGATCGAGACCTCGACGTTCTCGTAGTAGAGGTCCTTCATGTCGCCGACCTTCTGGTACAGAAGGCCGCTGCCACCCAGCATGAACAGCGACACCGCCATCGTGATGATCATCGCGATGGTCATGGTGACGTTGCGCCACAGTCCGACCAGTACCTCGGACAGGACGTATTTCATCCGCATCGGGAAATTCCTCCGGCTCTCCGGCGTGAGGTGTTCGTCGTCATGGTCTACGGATCGTCAGCCGGAACGGCTCAGCCGTAGACGCCGCGGGCCTGGTCGCGCACGATGCGGCCGCTCTCGATCTCGATGACGCGGCGGCGCATCTGGTTCACGATGTTGGAGTCGTGCGTGACCATCACGACGGTCGTGCCGGTGCGGTTGATCCGGTCCAGCAGGCGCATGATCTCGATCGACGTATCCGGGTCCAGGTTTCCGGTGGGCTCGTCCGCCAGCAGGATCAGCGGCCGGTTCACGAACGCCCGGGCCACCGCGACCCGCTGCTGCTCACCACCGGAGAGCTCATGGGGGTAGCGGTGCTCCTTCCCACCGAGCCCGACGAGCTCCAGCACCTCCGGCACCACCCGGCGGGCGACCGCCTTGGTCTTGCCGATCACCTCCAGGGCGAACGCCACGTTCTCGTACGCGGTGCGGTTCGGCAGGAGGCGGAAGTCCTGGAAGACGCAGCCGATGGAGCGCCGGAAAGCGGGTCGCTTCCAGGAGCGCATCGACGTGACGTCCCTGCCGTTGACGACGATCCGGCCCTTGTTGGGGGTGACCTCGTGCAGCAGCATCTTGATGATCGTGGACTTGCCGGAGCCGGATGGACCGATGAAGAAGACGAACTCGCCCTTCTCGATCGAGACGGACACGCTGTCGAGCGAAGGCCGGGACGCCTTCGGGTACGTCTTCGTCACTTGCTCAAGCTGAATCACGGGTCGAGAGTCTACGCGGTGTAACGGAAAGGCCAAGCCCCCCGCCCCACCCTTGCGGGGCGCGTCATCGATTCAGCCGGTCAGGCAGAGATCGATGACGCGCTCCGTCCGACCCCGGTCACGCATTGTCAGCGGTGAGCTGCTGCTGCTTCCGCCAGCGGATGCCGGCCTCGATGAAACTGTCCAGTTCGCCGTCGAAGACCGCGGACGGATTGCCCGTCTCCTGCTCGGTCCGCAGATCCTTCACCATCTGATACGGGTGCAGGACGTACGAGCGCATCTGGTCGCCCCAGGAGCCGGCGGCGTCGGTCTTCAGGCCCTGGAGCTTGGCCTGCTCCTCCTGCCGCTTGCGCTCCAGCAGGCGGGCCTGGAGCACCCGCAGCGCGGAGGCCTTGTTCTGCAACTGGGACTTCTCGTTCTGGCAGGTGACCACGATGCCGGTCGGGACGTGGGTGATCCGGACCGCCGAGTCGGTCGTGTTCACGCTCTGCCCACCCGGGCCGGAGGAGCGGTAGACGTCGATCCGCATCTCGTTCTCAGGGATCTCGATGTGGTCGGTCTGCTCGACGACCGGCAGCACCTCGACGCCGGCGAAGCTGGTCTGCCGGCGGCCCTGGTTGTCGAACGGACTGATCCGGACGAGCCGGTGGGTACCGGACTCGACGCTCAGCGTGCCGTAGGCGTAGGGCACCTTGACCGTGAAGGTGGCCGACTTCAGGCCCGCCTCCTCGGCGTACGAGGTCTCGTAGACCTCGGTCGGGTAACCGTGCCGCTCGGCCCAACGCAGGTACATCCGCAGCAGCATCTCGGCGAAGTCCGCCGCGTCCACGCCACCGGCGCCGGCGCGGATGGCGACCAGCGCCTCCCGGGAGTCGTACTCGCCGGAGAGCAGGGTGCGGACCTCCATCTCCTGGATGGCCTTGGTCAGCCCGGTGATCTCCGACTCGACCTCGGCCAGCGCACCCGGGTCCGACTCCGCCTGGGCGAGCTCCAGCAGCACCCCGGCGTCGTCGAGCCGGGAGCGGAGGTCGCCGAGCTTGCTGATCTCGCCGTTGACGTACGACAGCTGCGACGTCACCTGCTGCGCCTTGGCCTGGTCGTCCCAGAGGTCGGGCGCGGACGCCTCCTGCTCCAGGCGGGCCTTCTGCTCGCGCAGCTTGTCGAGGTCGAGAACGGCCTCGATGTTGCGCAGGGTGGCGTCGAGTTCCTTGAGCTGTTCGGCGTAATCGGCAGCGGTCACGACAAACAAGCGTACTGCCTCACCTGGCCCGGCCGGCGCAGGTGGTCAGCCGACCGGCGCGGACTTGAGCCAGGACAGGGCCGCCTTGTGGTAGGCGACGGCGAACTCCAGCGCGCTGGCGTCGTACGACTCGCCTTCCTTCTTGGCGTTCTTGACCTGCTCGCGCACCGCCGCCAGGGCCTCGGTGTGGTACTCGTTAGCCGAGGCGTACAGGTTCTTGAGCTGACTGGCCGAGTGCAGGTTGCCGAAGGCGATCCGTAGCGCGATCGGGTTACGGATGGTGTCCTTGCCGGGGTTTTCCGCCAGCCAGCGGGAGAATGTCCGTTTCCCGGCCGCCGTGATCGCGTACGGCTGGCTCATCCGCGGCCCGGGCTTACCGAGCCGCACCAGCCCTTTCTCGGCCAGCACCGGCAGCTCCCGGTAGACCTGGCTGCGGGTCATCGACCAGTACGGCGCCAGCCGGCGCTCGGCGGCGGCCATCAGTTGACCGCCTGTCATCGGGCCGTCGTGCAGCAGGCCCAGCAGGGCCGCCGCCGTCGGGTTGACTCCGGATTCCGCCATGCCCTCTAAGCTGCCACTTTGTCGGACCTGGCGTCCAGGATTTGCCGTTTTCGCCACCTGTCGAGCGGTCCGATGTGCACTGTCGGCCGACGACAGTCCGCCGGGGACGCCGATGCCGGCCCCGCCGATCGGCGGCGGGCGGGGCCGGCCCGGCCGCCGGGGACGCTCCGTGCGTCACCGGCGGCCCGGTCCGAGTCAGCCCATGTGCGGGTACGAGTGGTCCGTCGGCGGGACGAAGGTCTCCTTGATGGTCCGCGGCGACATCCAGCGGACCAGGTTGTGCCAGGAGCCCGCCTTGTCGTTGGTGCCGCTGGCCCGGGCGCCACCGAACGGCTGCTGCCCGACCACCGCGCCGGTCGGCTTGTCGTTGATGTAGAAGTTGCCGGCCGCGTACCGCATCTTCTCGGCCACCTGGTCGACCACCCGGCGGTCGGTCGCGAAGATCGACCCGGTCAGCGCGTACGGGGCGATCGACTCGGCCTGGTGGACCACCTCGTCGAAGCGGGCGTCGTCGAAGACGTGCACGCCGAGGATCGGACCGAAGTACTCGGTGGTGAAGGTCTCGTGTGCGGCGTCGGAGCACTCGAAGAGGGTCGGCCGGACGAAGTACCCGACCGAGTCGTCGGCGGTGCCACCGGCCAGGATCTTGCAGCTGTCGTCACCCTTGATCAGCTCCAGCGCGGCGGTGTGCCGGCCGAACGCCTTGTCGTCGATGACCGCGCCGCCGAAGTTGCTGAAGTCGGTGACGTCGCCGTAGGTCAGCGAGTCGGCGGTGGCGGCCAGCCGGTCCCGCAGCCCGCCCTCCCAGATCGACCGGGGGATGTACGCCCGGGACGCTGCCGAGCACTTCTGCCCCTGGTACTCGTACGCGCCGCGGATCAGCGCGGTGTGCAGGGCGTCCACGTCGGCGCTGCTGTGCGCGACGACGAAGTCCTTGCCGCCGGTCTCGCCGACCAGGCGCGGGTAGCCCCGGTAGCGGGCGATGTTCTCGCCGACGGTCTTCCACAGGTGCTGGAACACCTTGGTCGAGCCGGTGAAGTGGATGCCGGCCAGGTCCGGGTCGGCGAGCACGACGTCGGAGACCTCCTCGCCGCGCCCGGTGACCATGTTGATCACGCCGGGCGGCAGGCCGGCGGCCTCGAACAGACGCATGGTGAAGTGCGCCGCGAACTGCTGCGTCGGGCCCGGCTTCCAGACCACGGTGTTGCCGAGCAGCGCCGGCGCCGACGGCAGGTTGCCGGCGATCGCGGTGAAGTTGAACGGGGTGACCGCGTAGACGAAGCCCTCCAGCGGGCGGTGGTCGAACCGGTTCCACACCCCCGGCGACGACATCGGCTGCTCGGCCAGCAGCTTCCGGGCGAAGTACACGTTGAACCGGAGGAAGTCGATGAACTCGCAGGCCGAGTCGATCTCGGCCTGGACGGCCGTCTTGGACTGGCCGAGCATGGTGGCCGCGTTCAGGGTGTCGCGCCACGGGCCGGAGAGCAGGTCGGCGGCGCGCAGGAAGATCGCGGCGCGCTCCTCGAAGGGCAGCGCCCGCCACATCGGGGCGGCGTCCTTGGTCGCCTTGACGGCCGCGCGGGCGTCGTCGTGGTTGGCGTGACCGGTGACCCCGAGCACGTGGGCGTGCTGGTGCGGCTGGACCACGTCGATCGACTCGCCGCCGGCCATCCGCTGCTCGCCGGCGATGGTCATCGGCAGCTCGATGCGGTCGGCGGCGAGCTCGGCCAGCCTCCGCTGGAGCCGCTCCCGGTCGGCGCTGCCGGGCTCGTAGGTGTGGACCGGCTCGTTGCGCGGCTCGGGTACGGAGAACACGGCGTCCATCACAGGCTCCTGTGCGATCTCGACGGCGGTGGCGAAACCGGACCCGCGGGCACCGGCCGGGCGGCCGGGTGCCGGGCACCGCGCGGCGGACCGGTCGCGGCGGCGGGACCTAGGCCGATTCTTCCACGCGACGGGGCCCGACACCCCCACCGGTGCCGCCTCCGATCGGAGCACCGGACGCACCCCAACACAACGGACCGTAGGTCGTAACCCACCCTCAACCGATGAACCGTCGGATCGAGCCACACATCGCCTGCGATCCGTCACCGGCCATGCCGGCCCCGGTGGGCCGGTCCCGCACCGCCGGGCGGGTCCGGAGGGACGCCCGGGGTGACGCGTACGCTGGATGACCGGTGACCCTGCCCGGCCCGGCGCGGCCGATCCGGCGTCCGTCGAAAGGGAGACGATGAGCAAGCAGCCCGGCAGCTCCACGGCCGCGGAGCCGGACCAGCCCGAGGTCGCCCCGGCCGAGGTGACGGACCTGCCCGGGGCCGAACCGGCGCTCCCGGCGGCGGACCGGCCGGCGTGCGCCCCCGGCGCGCTGCTGCTGGCCGTGCTGGCGGCCGGCTGGCTGGCCGCCATGCTCTGGTCCACCCGGGCGGCGATCACCTCCGCCGCTGCCGGCGTCACCGCGATCAGCCTCTCCGCGTACGCGCTGCCCGGCGTCATCACCGCCGCGCTGGTCGCCGGCGGCGCCGTCGCGCTCGCGGTGACCAACCCGATCGGCCGGGCCACGCTGCGCTTCCTCGCCGCCGTCGGCACCGGCCTGCTGGTCGGGCTCGCCGCCGCGGTGGCGATCAACCTGACGTACGCCGACAACGCGACCACCAACACCATCGCCGGCACCACCGCCGCCGCAGCGATCATCGGCGGCGCGGCGGCCGGCGCGCGCAACGCCCGGGTGGTGGGCGCGCTGGCCACGGCGACGCTGGCCGCGCAGGTCTTCGTGGTGCTGTTCAGCCGCGCCAGGGACCCGCTCTCCGACCTGTTCGGGGCCGGGGACACCCAGCAGTCGATGCTCGACGCCGCGAAGTGGGTGTCCCGGACCGAGTCGCTGCTCGCCGGGCTGATCGCCGGGCTGGCGGCCTTCGGCTACCTCGCCTGGGCCCGCCGCCGGGCCACCCGCCGGGACGGGGTCGCACCGGAGCTGCGCTGGCCGGCGTACCTGGTCGCCGGGGCCGGGCCGGGCCTGCTCCTGCTGCTCACGGAGGTGATCATCCGGGTCGGCGGCCACGGCCTGCTGGAGCTGGCCGCCGCGCTCAGCGACGCGGACCAGGTGGCACAGACGGCCCTCGGCACCTCGCGGATCGACAACGGCATCTGGGTGCTCTTCGTGGGGGCGCTGACCGCGCTCGTCGCGTTCGGTCGCACCCTCGGCCCCCGCCCGACTGTGGACGAGGACGAGGACGAGCCGGCGGGGGCCTGACCCGCCCCCGGCCGGGGGCGCCTCAGCCGACCTCGCGGAGCAGCAGGTCCAGCTCCGTCACGTCGTACCACTCCAGCTCGTGATCCTCGGCGCCGTCAACGGTGAACTGGGCGTCCGGGTCACCGGCCTGAGCCTCGGCGACCACCTCGGCGGCGGCCGCCACGTCCTCCACCGCCTCCGCGCCGTCCACATGGATCGCGGCGACCACCTTGACCGGCACCGGCCCGGCCAGCCGGACCAGGCTGGAGCCCAGCTCGCCGTCGGCCCGGCCGACCGCGCGGGCCGGCAGGTCCACCGAGACGACCACCCGCCGCCGGGGCGCGGCCGGGTCGGCCCGGAGCAGCAGCAACGCGTCCTGGGCCGCTCGGGTAAAGGCGACGTACTCCAATTCCTCCTCGTCACCCTCGGCGTACCACTCGCGCAGCTCCGGGGTGACCGCGTGCGCCTGCTCGGCGGCCAGCCCCTCCGCGCGCAACCGCGCCAGCATCGGGACGGTCGCCGGCACGTACACCCGGACAAGCTCGTCGGTCACCGGTCTCTCCCAAGCTCAGGCCCGGCCGGCGGACACCGGCTCCGGGCGCCGATCATGCCGTACGCCGTGAACGTCATACACCTCGCACCGGCCTGGGAGAAGTTTCCCCGCCGGTGTGTCCCGCGGCCGGTTCGACGCGCCGGGCGCTGGGGACCGGCGGCTGCTGATGGCAAACTGAGGCAAACGAAGTCAACCGTGGGAGTGGTCGTGGAGCCGAGGTTCCTGCTGCTGTCCGACGTGGCCGCCGAGCTGAACGTGTCGGACTCGCAGGTCTACCACATGGTGCGCAGCGGCGAGCTGCCCGCCATCAAGATCGGCGGCCGGGGTCAGTGGCGGGTCGAGCGCGCCCGCCTCGAGGAGTACATCCAGCACAAGTACGCGGAGACCGCCGAGTGGGTGCGGGGCAACCCGCTCAGCGACCGCGACGGGGAGTGACCGGCCAGTTCCCCACCGGCATTGACGCCTGCCATTGCTGTGCCCGAAAATGAGGTCTGTCGGAGGCAAACGAAGGCAAACGCAAGGGACAGGGGTTGAGAATGGTCGACACCCGCCGCCCGCCGGCGCCGCGTCCCCCGGTCCGCCTCCGCCCGGCCCCGCCGATCGACCCGCCGCTGGTCGACGAGGGTTGCCCCTGGGTCGACCCCGATCAGCTCACGCTCGACCTGTTCGACCCGCGCCGCCGGGATGCCGGCCGGCCCACCGGCCGCCCGGTCGACGCGCGACCGGCACCCAACCGCCCGGGGCGGCGCTCCACCGGTCCCCCGGCCACCGCCCTGGCCACCGCCACCCCCGAGGCCGGCCGGGCAGCGCACCGGTTCGTCCGCACCTTTCTGGAGATCGTGAACGGCTACCGGCCACCCGGCCAGCTCCGGCCGCTCTGCCTGCCCGAGGCCGCCGTCGGCGTGGCGAACGAGCTGGCCCGGGCATCCCGCCGGCTCGGCCCACCACGCCGCCGCGCCACCCGACCGGCTCTCCAGCTCCGCCGGCTACGGGCCTGCGAACCGCGTACCGGGGTCGTCGAAGCGGCCGCGGTGTTCGCCGGAGTCGGCGGGGCGAGCTGGGCGGTCGCCCTGCGCCTGGAACACCGCCGCGGCACCTGGCTCTGCACCGTCCTCGACGTCCTCTGACCCGCGCCCCGGCTTGATCGACTCGGGATGCCGCAAGGCGGGGCATCGGGCGACGGGACGCCCCGACATGCGGCAACCCGCGCCGCCACGCCGTAAGACGCGGACGGGGATGAGGACGGGGACAAGGACGGGCCCCGGCCAGTCGGCCGGGGCCCGTCGTCGCGCGGTGCGGGCGGGGGTCAGTTGCCGCCACCGTTGGGGGCGCCGTGGCAGCGCTTGTACTTCCGGCCGGAGCCGCAGGGGCAGGGCGCGTTGCGGGACGGGCCCTCCCCGGAGTCCACCTTGCCCGGAACGGCCCGGCGGGCGGTGCTGGCCGCGGCAGCCTGACCGCTCATCCCGGCTGGCGCCCGGCGCGGGCCCGAGGCGGCGGGCCGCTCGGACTCGGGCCCACCGAGGCCCAGGGCGGGCGCCTGCTGGTCGGCGCGCTCGATGACCGGGGCACCCCGACCGGCTTCGCCGTCGACGGAGGGAGCCGAGTATTGCAGGCCCTGCTGCTGCGGCGCGCGGTTGAGGCCCTTGGCGCGGATCTCGACCGGCTTCTCCAGCAGCTGCACCTCCTCGGCCTCCGGCTCGGGCTCCTGGACCTGCACCTCCAGGTTGTAGAGGAAGCCGACCGTCTCCTCCTTGATGCCGTCCATCATGGTGGCGAACATGTCGAAGCCCTCGCGCTGGTACTCGATGACCGGGTCGCGCTGGGCGTACGCCCGCAGGCTGATGCCCTCCTGCAGGTAGTCCATCTCGTAGAGGTGCTCGCGCCACTTGCGGTCGATCACCTGGAGCAGGACCATCCGCTCGAGCTGGCGTACCGCCTCCTCGCCGAGCTGCTCCTCGCGCCGCTCGTACGCGACGTGCGCGTCCTCCTTGAGGCGGGCGAGCAGGAAGTCCTGGTCGAGACCGGCCCGGGAGCCGACCTCCTCCTCCAGCTCCTCAATGGTGACGGCCACCGGGTAGAGCTGCTTGAGGCTGGACCAGAGCTGCTCGAGGTCCCAGTCCTCGGCGTAGCCCTCGCTGGTGGCGCCCACCACGTACGCGCCCACCACGTCGTCGATCATGTTGCGGACCTGGTCGGAGAGGTCCTCGCCGTTGAGCACCCGGAGGCGCTCGGCGTAGATCACCTGGCGCTGCTTGTTGAGCACCTCGTCGTACTTAAGCACGTTCTTCCGGATCTCGGCGTTCTGGCCCTCGATCTGGGCCTGCGCGCTCTTGATCTGGCGGGTGACCATCTTCGACTCGATCGGCACGTCCTCCGGGATGTTGAAGCGGTCCATCACCGCCTCGACCGCGCCCGCCCGGAAGCGCTTCATCAGCTCGTCCTGCAGGGACAGATAGAAGCGGGACTCGCCCGGGTCACCCTGCCGGCCGGCGCGACCACGCAGCTGGTTGTCGATCCGGCGCGACTCGTGCCGCTCGGTGCCCAGCACGTAGAGGCCACCGGCGGCGGCGACCTCCTCCGCCTCGACGTCGCAGGCCTGCTTCCAGGTGGGCAGGACCTCCTCCATCGCCTTGGCGTACTCCTCCGGCTGCTCGACCGGGTCGAGGCCGCGCTGGCGGAGCTCGTTGGCGGCGAGGAACTCGGCGTTGCCGCCGAGCAGGATGTCCGTACCACGGCCGGCCATGTTGGTGGCGACGGTGACCGCGCCCTTGCGCCCGGCCTGGGCGACGATCTCCGCCTCCTTGGCGTGGAACTTCGCGTTCAGCACGGAGTGCGGGATGCCGCGGCGGCGCAGCATGTGGGACAGGATCTCGGAGTTCTCCACCGAGACCGTGCCGACCAGCACCGGCTGGCCCTGCTCGTGCCGCTCGGCGATGTCCTCGACGACGGCGTTGAACTTGGCCTTCTCGGTCTTGTAGATGACGTCCGCCCGGTCCATCCGGACCATCGGCCGGTGCGTCGGGATGGTCACCACGCCGACCTTGTAGACCTTGTTGAACTCGCCCGCCTCGGTCTGGGCGGTACCGGTCATGCCGGAGAGCTTCTCGTAGAGACGGAAGTAGTTCTGGAGGGTGATGGTGGCCAGGGTCTGGTTCTCCTGCTTGATCTCCACCCCCTCCTTGGCCTCGATCGCCTGGTGCATGCCCTCGTTGTAGCGACGGCCGTGCAGGATGCGACCGGTGAACTCGTCGACGATCAGGACCTCACCGTCGCTGACGATGTAGTCCTTGTCGCGCTTGTAGAGCTCCTTAACCTTGATCGCGTTGTTCAGGTAGCCGACCAGCGGGGTGTTGACCGACTCGTAGAGGTTGTCGATGCCGAGCCGGTCCTCGACCCGGGCGACACCGCGCTCGGTGATCGCGACGGTCCGCTTGGAGTGGTCGACCTCGTAGTCGCCCTCGCCGTCGGTGCCCGGCTGCAGGCGGGCCACCACGGAGGCGAACTCCTGGTACCAGCGGGCCGAGTGCTCGGCCGGGCCGGAGATGATCAGCGGGGTCCGGGCCTCGTCGATGAGGATCGAGTCGACCTCGTCGACCACCGTGAAGAAGTGGCCGCGCTGGACCAGCTCGTCCCGCGACCAGGCCATGTTGTCGCGCAGGTAGTCGAAGCCGAACTCGTTGTTCGTGCCGTAGGTGATGTCGCACTCGTACGCGGCCCGGTGCTCGCTGGCCGGCCGGTTGGGGAGCACCACACCGACGGTGAGACCGAGGAACTCGTGCACCCGGCCCATCCAGGCGGCGTCACGCTCGGCCAGGTAGTCGTTCACCGTGACCACGTGCACACCCTTGCCGGCGAGCGCGTTCAGGTAGACCGGCATGACGGAGGTCAGGGTCTTGCCCTCACCGGTCTTCATCTCGGCGATGTTGCCGAAGTGCAGCGCCGCGCCGCCCATCACCTGGACGTCGTAGGGGCGCTGGCCGAGCACCCGCGAGGCGGCCTCCCGGCACACCGCGAACGCCTCGGGCAGCAGGTCGTCGAGGGTCTCCCCGTCGGCCAGCCGCTCCTTGAACTGGTCGGTCATCGCCCGCAGCTCGTCGTCGGTGAGGTTGACGTAGTCGTCCTCGATCGAGTTGACGGCGGCCGCGATAGCCTTCAGCCGACGCAGCATGCGGCCCTCGCCCGCGCGAAGGACCTTTTCCAGAATCGACACGGATCAACGCTCCCCTAGACAGTCTCGAACCATCGTAGGCGCTCCATCGCGGCGATGGTCACTGGTGGCGGCGGTCCGGCACCGGGAACCCGACATAACGCCCCGGCCGGCCGCTGAGCGGCCGTTATCGGGTTACGCCCAGCGCGAACGATCCGGCACGATGGCCCGATGGAGCCCGTGGAGATCATCGAGGACGGCCTGCTGCTGCGACCGTGGCGGGCGGAGGACGCCGACGCGGTGTACCGCGCCTGCCAGGATCCGGACATCCAGCGCTGGACCACCGTACCTCGCCCGTATCTCCCCGAACATGCCCTCGGCTTCGTCACCGGCATCAGCGCGACGGCCTGGACGGAGGGCACCGGGGCGCCGTTCGCGGTCTGCGACGCCGACACCGGCGAGCTGCTCGCCTCGTGCGGTCTGGTCGCGCTGGACCAGCGCCTGGGCTCCGGTGAGGTCGGCTACTGGACCGCCCCCTGGGCGCGCGGCCGGGGCGTCGCGGTGCGGGCCACCCGGGCCGTCGCCCGCTGGGCCTTCGACGCGCTCAAGCTGCGCCGGCTGATCTGGCAGGCCGAGATCGGCAACCACGCCTCCCGGCTGGTCGCGCTGCGGGCCGGCTTCCGGATGGAGGGCGAGCTGCGGCTGGCGCAGCCAGCGGTCGGCGGGCGCCCGGAGGGCTGGATCGGCTCGCTCCTCCCGACCGAGCTGGCCGCGCCGGGTGAACCCGTGCCGTACGGTCCGGACACCCTCCAGGCCCGCCGCGCCGCCGTCTTCGGCCGGCCGCAACCCGTCCTCTTCGCCACCGCGGGCGATGTCGAGGTGCGGCTGCGCCGGATGGAGGAGCGTGACTTCGACGCGGTCGTGGCCACCTGCCGGGACGAGGAGACCCGCCGCTGGACCAGCGTCCCGCAGCCCTACCCGCGGGAGCACGCCGAGGGTTACCTGCGGGACCTCGTCGAGGCGAGCTGGGCCCGGGGCACCGCCGCGTGCTACGCCATCGCGGACTCCGACGACCGGTACGCCGGCTCGATCGACCTGCGGATCGCCCCCGCCGACCCGCTCGTCGCAGACGTCGGGTTCATGACCGCGCCGCACGCCCGGGGCCGGGGGTACATGCCGGCCGCGCTGAGTGCGCTCGGCGCCTGGGGGTTCACCACGCTCGGCCTGGCGCGGGTGGAGTGGCGGGCCAACGTCGGCAACACCGCCTCCCGACGGGTCGCCGAGAAGGCGGGCTTCGTCTTCGAGGGCACCGCCCGGGCCGGGATCCAGCACCGGGGTGAGCGGGTGGACGTCTGGGTGGCCGGGCTGCTCCCGGGGGAGCTCACATGACCCCCGAGACGATCGAGGCGGACGGCGTGCGACTGCGGCCGTTCCGCCTCGACGACGTGGCGGACACGGCGGTGGCCTGCGCGGACCCGGCGACCCAGCGGGGGATCTCCGGGATGCCGGACCCGTACACCGAGCAGGACGCCCGCGAATGGATCACCGAGGGGGCACCGGCGGCCTGGGCCGGCGGCGGTGCCGCGTACGCGATCGCCGACCCCACCACGGACCGGCTGCTCGGCGGCATCGGCCTCAGCCACCCGGCGCCCGCCCGCAACCAGTGCGAGATCGGCTACTGGGTCGCGCCGTGGGCGCGCGGCCGGGGAGTGGCCACCGCAGCCACCCGCGCCCTCGCCGAACACGCCTTCGCCGCCGGCTACGCCCGCCTGGAGCTGCTCACCAACGAGGAGAACGGCGCCAGCCAGCGGGTCGCGCTGGCCGCCGGCTTCCGCCGCGAGGGGGCACGCCGGTCGGCCAACCCCAGCCGGGGCGGCGGCCGGCACGACCTGATCGCCTGGGTACGCCTCGCCGACGACCCGCCCGGAGCGACCGCCCGCCTCCTGCCCGACCTGCCCGACGGGCGGCTCACCGACGGCGTGGTGACCCTGCGCCGGCTGGCCCCGGCCGACGCCGACCTGATGTACCGGTTGCACAGCCGACCGGAGGTGGTGGCGAACCAGGCGCCGCCCGTGCCCCCGAGCCGGGCCGCGATCGTCCGGCGCTGCCGACTGGCGGAGAGCCAATGGCTCACCGGCGCGCTGGCCCGGATGCTGATCCTCGACGCGGCGAGCGGCACGCCGGCCGGCAGCTGCGGGCTCTCCGTCAGCGACCCGGGCGCCGCCGAGGGCACCGTCGGCTACGCGCTGCTGCCGGAGTGGCGCGGCCGGGGGCACGCCACCCGGGCGGTCCGTCTCCTCGCCGGGTGGGCCTTCGGGCCGGTCGGCCTCGCCCGGCTCGCCGCCGGCACCACGCCGGAGAACGTCGCCTCGCACCGGGTGCTGGGAAAGGTGGGTTTCCGCCGCGAGGGGCTGCTCCGCGGCCGGCTCCCCGGCCTGGACGGCACCCGGGTCGACGACCTCGTCTTCGGCCTGCTCCCCGCGGACCTCGGCTGAACCGGCTGGTGGCACACCGGTCCGCCGAGGCGAGGAGCCGTGGTGGTCAGCCACCACGGCTCCTCGCGGGTCGGACAGAGGTGGTCAGGGGTCAGGCGTCGAGGGAGATGATCCCGTAGTCGTAGCCACGCCGACGGTAGACGACGCTCGGGCGGCCGGACTCCTTGTCCTGGAACAGGTAGAAGTCATGGCCGACCAGCTCCATCTGGAACAGCGCGTCGTCGATGGTCATCGGGTCGGCGGGGTGCACCTTCTCCCGCGCGATGTGCCACGGCTGGTCGTCGTACTCCTCGTAGCCGTCCTCGTCGGGTCGCTCGGCGACGGCGGTGGCCGTCCCGTGGCCGTTCAGCACCGCCAGTCCCGGCCCGTCGAGGTCGGCCACCGGCAGGTCGGCGGTGGCGGCGGCGACGGAGAGCGGCGCGTGCCGCCCACGGTGCACCCGACGCCGGTCGGCCGCCCGGCGGAACCGGGTGTCCAGTTTGGCGATGGCTGCGTCCAGCGCGCTGTAGAAATCATTCGTGCAGGCCTCGGCCCGGATCACCGGGCCACGCGACACGCAGGTGATTTCCACCCGCTGGCAATGATCGGCCTGGCGCGGATTGCGCTCGTGGAACAACTCGACGTCCACGCGAATGAGCTTGTGGTCGTAGCGTTCGATCTTTGCGAGCTTTTCGGCTACGTGCACCCGGTAATGGTCCGGCACTTCGACGTTACGGCCCTTGACCACGATGTCCACGTGACCTCCCTTGTTCGGACGGTCGTTCGGTCCGGATCTATCTGGCCGACGCACCCCGGGGTGGTCCCGCTCGGCGTCGACCGGTCGGTACGGCTACGCCTCCTTCCAGTGCGGGGGAAGGCTGGGAAACCCCTCCTACCCCCGACACGAAAACGCTAACTCCTGTTCGGCCACCAGTCACCCCTGGTTGCCGAGAGAGGCTGCGAAATTTAACAGCTGATACACCTTGGGGTGAATCGGAAACACGAAGCGTCACTGATGGCGTCGCTTTTGCGTTGCGGCGAGCACCGCCGCGCCCTTTGGCGTCATTCCCGCCGAGTGCAAGACCCGGCTGACCGCCGCAAGCGTCGCGCCGGTGGTCACGATGTCGTCGAGCAGCACCACCGACCCGGCCGGCGGTACCGCCCCGGACCGGCGCAGCCGGAACGCTGCGTCGGCCGCGGCGGCCCGCCCGGCGCTGTCCAGCGCGACGGAATCCGGCCGGGGCAGCGCCCGCAGCGGGCGGAGCACCCGCACCGGCCACCCCGCGGCGCGCAGCCGCGCCGCCGCGTGCCGGGCCAGCCGGTCCAGGTGGTCGCCGTACCGGGCCCGGGCCGCCCGCGCGGTGTCCGGCACCGGCACCAGGGTCACCGGGCCGGCCGGACCCGCCGCCACCGCGACCACCTCGGCGAGCAGCGCGCCCAACGGCCGGGCCAGCCCGTGCCGGCCCCGCTCCTTGTACGCCAGCAGCCCCTCGCGCAGCGCACCCGCGTACGGGCCGAGGGCGACACAGGGCGGCAGGTCCGGCGGGGTGGGATCCGGGCGGGTCGGCGCGGGGCGCAGCGACTCCAGCTCACCGACGCAGCGCGGGCAGAAGTCCTGCCGCAGGCCCGGGACCCGCTGCGCGCAGCCGGCGCAACCGGCCGGCAGCACCAGGTCGGCCAGGTCCGACCAGAGCCCGCCCAGATCCGGCACCCCGCGCCTCAGTAGTAGAAGAAGGGAACGGTCGGATTCGACACCTTGGCGCCCGCCGCCGGCGTCGGCACCACCTCTGCCCGCTTGATCGTGTCGAACGGGTTGTTGTGGTAGGCGACCTTGGCCTCGTACATGAAGGACAGGGCGGACACGGCGCCGGCCACGCCCGGGTAGGACGACAGGTGGGTCACCTCGGCACCGATGTCCTCCTTGAGCGGAGTGTCCAGGGCGCCGTCCACGGAGGTCTGGTAGATCGCCCGCCGGCCGGTCTTGTCATTGCCGGCGAAGGCCAGCTGGCCCTCCGCGCACCAGTCGACGGCGGTGATGTCGGTGAGCCGGGTGGTCAGGCGTCGGGGTTGGTTCACGTTGACCGACTCGCCGTCCACGCTCACCGAGGCGACGTAGAGGCCGCCGCCGATGACCAGGGCGATCCGGTGCCCGTCGAGGGATCCCGCGACCGCCGCGACCGGGCCCGAAACGGTCAGCGGGACCCGGCTCATGGTCGCGTCGCCGTCGAACAGGTAGAGCTTGCGGTCGGCCACCACCAGGCCGGCCGGGTGGTTCTTGTCCAGCGAGCGGAGCCAGGTGGGCCGGCCGAGCGAGGCGTACCAGTCCTTGCTGCTGTTGAACACGGTGACCGGCGCCTGGCCGAAGCCGACCTTCAGCCGCTGCCGCCGGTCGGCCCGGGCGACCACCAGCCCGGCCAGCACCTGGTCGTCGGCGCGGCTGAGCGCCGCGGAGACGACGTTCTTGTTCTCGCCGCCAACCACCGGGACCGAACCGGCCGGCTCGTCGCCGACGGCGAGCGCGTGGATGGCGTTGTCGTAGACGGCGAACCGCTGCGGGCTGCCGCCGGGCGGATACGCCGGGTGGGCGATCCGCTCCTCCTTCAGGTCAATGGTGCGCCGCTTCTGGGCCTGGATCTTCAGGTCGAGCTGGCCGGTCAGGTCGGACAACGACCAGGCGAGCTGGGTGGCGAGCTTGGCCAGTTGGCCGTCGTTGGGCCTGGGCATGTTCAGGTTGACTTCCCAGTGCCCGTCCGAGCCGGTGGCGTTGTTGATCCGCGAGGTGCCGTCGGGCAGCCGGCGCACGCCCGAGGCGAGCCAGTCCGGCGGGCCCCCGGTCAGCCAGGTGACCACCTCGGTGACCCGCCGCTCGGTGGGCAGCCGGAAGGGCAGATAGCGCAGGTCGGGGACGAGGCGGCTCTGGTCGGTGTTCCAGAAGTAGATGGTGTGCGCGCGGTAGTAGGTGCGCAGGGCGGTGTCGGTGAGCAGCAACGCGCTCGGCAGTTCGGTGATCCACAGCCCCTGATCGGCCGGTTCCGCCTGGCGCAGCTTGAACACGTACTCGCTGTCGCTGGCCACCGGCGGCGCCAGGGTGCCGTCCGCCCGCAGCACGCCCACCTGCTGCACCTTGACCCGCACCTCGCGGAGCCCGTCGGCGCTCAGCAGGGTGTCCTCCGGGGTGTCCCGGAGCCGCACCACGGTCAGCTCGATCTCGCTGCTCTGCCGCGGCCGCAGCCGATCCTTCGCCTCGGGCGCGAGGAACTCCCTGACCCGGTCGTACGCCTGGTCCCGATCCCCGGCCGCCGCGGCGAGGTAGTTCTCGATGAACTGTTTGGGTTCGCTGCTGGCGGTCCGGATGGGCGGCTGGCTGCCCCCGCCGTTGAGCGAGCCGGACTCGGCCGCCGGCCCCAGCCGACCGTCGACCTGGACCCCGGTCTGTTCGGGGATGCCGCACCCGGTCAGACCGGCGGGGAGCAGCGCCCCGGCCAGCAGCACGGCCAGCAGTCGCCGCCTCATGACGTCACCTCGGCGCGGTCGCTCTCCCCGGCGGGCCCGACGGCCAGCGCCCCGGCGCCGCTGCCGGGTCCGATGGCGAGCAGCCCGCCGTCGCGCGGACCCCCGAACGGCAGCGCGGCATCGGCCGGCACCAGCCGCAGCGGCGAGGTGTTCAGTCGGTCGCCGGCCCGGGCCGGCAGGGTCAGCCGGAACTGGGCACCCTGTCCCGGCGCGCCCCAGGCCTCCAACCAGCCACCGTGCAACCGCGCGTCCTCCAGGCTGATCGACAGGCCCAGGCCGGTGCCGCCGGTCTGCCGGGCCCGGGACGGATCGGCCCGCCAGAACCGGTTGAAGACCAGCTTCTCCTCGCCCGGCTTGAGCCCGACGCCGTGGTCCCGCACGGTGATCGCCACGGCGTTCTGGTCCATCCCGAGGGTGATCAGCACCGGCTTGGCCTCACCGTGCTCGACGGCGTTGCCGACCAGGTTGCGCAGCACCCGCTCGACCCGGCGAGGGTCCACCTCGGCGATCACCGGGCTGTCCGGCACGTCCAGCTCGATGGCCACCCCGACCCGCTCGGCCAGCCCGGCCAGCCGCTCGGCCACCCGGTGCACCACCGGCACCAGGTCGGTCGGCTCGGAGTCGAGCACCGCGAAGCCGGCGTCGAAACGGCTGATCTCCAGCAGGTCGGTGAGCAGCTCCTCGAACCGGTCCAGCTCGGCCTGGAGCAGCTCGGCGCTGCGCGCCACCGCCGGGTCGAACTCGTCCCGCTCGGCGAAGATCAGATCGGCGGCCATCCGGACCGTGGTCAGCGGCGTACGGAGCTCGTGCGAGACGTCCGAGGTGAACCGGCGCTGCAACCGGGACATCTCCTCCAGCCGGAGGATCTGCCGTTGCAGGTTGGTCGCCATCTGGTTGAACGAGGCGGCCAGCAGGGCGAGATCATCCTCGCCGTTGACCACCATCCGCTGGTCGAGCAGGCCGGCGGAGAGCCGCTGGGCGGTGCGCGCGGCCACCCGTACCGGGGTCACCACCAGCCGGGTGACCAGGGCAGCGAGCAGGCCGAGCAGGAGCACCAGCGCCACGCCCGTGGCGACCACGGTGGCCCGGGCATCGGCGGCGGTGGCGTCCTGCCGGGCCAACGGCACGACGTAGTAGAGCTCCACCTGCCCGAACTGGGTCGGCACCGGCGAGCCATAGACGAGGTACTTGGTGCGTCGTCCGCCGAGCGTGCCGGTGCGGATCTGGTGGGCGACGTTGCCGGCGGCGACGGAGGCCCGCAGCTCCCGGCTGATCAGCGGGCGCAACGGGACGTCCGGGGAGGTACGCGGCTCGATGGTCCCGGCGGGGACCCGATCGGCGGTGATCGCCACCACCACACCGTTGGTCTGCGTCGGGTCGCCGCCGGCCAGGTAGGTGACCGTGCCGTCGACGGTGTCCTGGAACTGGGCCTCCTGTGGCTGGCTGAAGGCCCCGAACTGCTTCGCCGCGTAGTCACTGCCGCTGCGCAGCCGCACCAGGACATCGCTCTGCGCGTTCTGCAGCAGGATGTTGGTGATCTTGTCAGCGATCAGGTACGCGAACCCGCCCACCAGCAGGCTGGACGCGACGAGCGTGATGGTCACCACACGGAGCTGCAGGGAGCGCCGCCAGGTCTGATGCACGCCGGCGGCGAGCCGGGCCGTGCGACCGACGAGGACGCGCCACAGCGCCCGCGCGGCGCGCAGCCGGCGGGCGGTGGTCGAGTCGGGGGGCGGGGTGGTCACCACAGTGACAACCAGGCTATCCGGTCCCCGCCTTGTAGCCCACGCCCCGCACGGTGAGGATGATTTCCGGTCGCTCCGG
Source organism: Micromonospora mangrovicola (assembly GCF_047200535.1). Classification (NCBI taxonomy): domain Bacteria; kingdom Bacillati; phylum Actinomycetota; class Actinomycetes; order Micromonosporales; family Micromonosporaceae; genus Micromonospora; species Micromonospora mangrovicola. The sequence goes on from NZ_JBJZOG010000076.1 coordinate 25,636, forward strand.
ATCCGGCTCGATCTTGGCGCGCAGCCGCTGGACGTGCACGTTGACCAGGCGGGTGTCGGCGGCGTGCCGGTAGCCCCAGACCTGCTCCAGCAGCACCTCGCGGGTGAAGACCTGACGCGGCTTGCGGGCGAGCGCGACCAGCAGGTCGAACTCCAGCGGGGTCAGCTTCACCTCCTCGCCGTTCCGGCTGACCGTGTGCGCCGGCACGTCGATGCTGATCTGGTTGCTCGGCGGGCCGATGGTGAGCAGCTCGGGCGCCACGTCCTCGCCCCGGCGCAGCCGGGCCCGCATCCGGGCCACCAGCTCCTTGGGCTTGAACGGCTTGACCACGTAGTCGTCGGCCCCGGACTCCAGCCCGAGCACCACGTCGACCGTGTCGCTCTTGGCGGTCAGCATGACGATCGGCACGCCGGACTCGGCCCGGATCGCCCGGGCCACGTCGATACCGCTCATTCCGGGCAGCATCAGGTCGAGCAGGACGATGTCGGGCCGACTGTCACGGAACGCGGCCAGCGCCCGTTCCCCGTCCGCGACGAAGGAGGGCACGAAGCCCTCGCTGCGCAGGACGATGCCGAGCATCTCGGCGAGCGCGGGGTCATCGTCGACCACCAGTACCCGGGCTCTCATGGGGTTTATCGTTCCATCCCCGTTCGTTTCGGAGGGTTCGGCGTCATCACGGCACGGTACTGCGGCGGGCGGCCCCGCACCACAGCTGGCGACCCAGACATCCGGCGTGGCGTGCCGCCGACGTGCGGGTCAGCCGGAACCGGACCGGCCGTGCAACCATGATCCCCCGGGCATGCCCTCGCCCGCCACCACCGACCGCCCGTCAGGAGTACGCGTGCCCGACGTCGGCCCGACCGCCGTACTCCCGCGCCGCCCCCTGACGGTGGGCGAACTGCTCGACTCGGCCGTGCTGCTGCTGCGCGGCCAGGCCCGGCTGCTGGTCCCGCTCGGCGTCCTGCTGGCGCTCGGCGAGCAGCTACTGCTCCAGCCGCTGCGGGCGCTGGCCGGCACGCAGCCACCGGAGTGGTTCCCGGACGACGACCGGTTCGGCTGGTACTGGCTCCTGCTGGCGGTGGGGGCCGGGACCGAGGCGGCGATCATCGCGGTGCTGGGCAACCCGGCCGCGCGAGGTGCCGGAGCGGCGCTGCTGGGCCGCCGGGCCAGGGTCCGCGAACTGTTCCGCGACGCCCGCTGGCCGGCCACCCTGCTGCTCGCGGCGGTGGTCGGGCTCACCGTCTGCCTGGCCGGGCTGGCCGGGCCGGCCTGGTTCATCGGGTACGGGTTGCTCGGCGCCGTGGTGCCGGTGCTGGCGGTGGACCGGGTGCCCGCGTACCGGGTCCCGGGGCGGACGCTGCGGCTGGCCGTCCGCGCCGGCGGCCGGGCCGGCGCCATCCGGCTCCTCGGCTACCTGGGCTGGTGGCTGGTCCGGCTGGGCCTCGGCCTCGGCCTCTGGTACGGCCTCGGTCTGCTTGGCCTCTTCGACCTCGACCCGTGGGCGCTGCCGATCGCCACGGTCACCTGGGCCGGCGTGAACGCGATCGCGTACCCGGCGCTGGCCTGCCTCGACGCGGTGCTGCACCTGGAGACCCGGATGCGCACCGAGGGGCTGGACATCCAGCTCTCCCGGGCCCCGGCCGGCACCCCGGAACCCGTCCTGCTGGCGGTGCGGAGGTGAGCCGGTGGTGGACCGAGGCGGCCGCCGCGCTCGAGGACGTCGTACCGCTGCCGCTGGCCGCGCTGCTCCTGCTGCTCGGCGCGCTGCTGACGGCGCTGGCCTGGTACTTCTTCCCGGCCTGGGTGCCCCGCCGGCTGCCCCGGCTGCGGCTGCCCCGCTGGCGGCTGCCCCGGCTGCGGTTGCCCCGGCTGCGGCTGCCCCGGCTGCGTCGGCCGAAACTGCCGCGCCGGCGCCGCCGGTCGCAGCCGCGCCCGGCGGGCGGGTCACCCCCGGTGCCCGCGCCCCGCCACGCGGAGCCGACGACGGCCGGCCCGGGCAGCCTCGCCGACCGGCTGGCCGCCGAGGGCCGGTACGCCGAGGCGGTCCGGGAGCGGCTGCGCGACATGGTCCGCGAGCTGGTACAGCGGCGGGTGGTGGAGCCGCGCGCCGGGATGACCGTCACCGAGCTGACCACGGCCGCCGCCCAGGCGCGGCCCGCGGTGCACCCCGCTCTGCACGCCGCCGGGACGATCTTCTCCGACCTCTGGTACGCGCAACGCCCGGCCACCCCCGAGCACGACCGCCGGATGCGCGACCTCGCCGCGGACCTGCACCGCGAACTGGCCGAAATGGGTGAGCACCGGTGACCGCCACCGTCGACCCGCCCCGCCCGGCGGCCCCGCCCCGACGCCGCCGGCGCCGGCGCCGGCTGCTGGTCCCGCTCGGGCTGGCCGTGCTGCTGATCGCGGCCACCCTGGTGTTCCACGCCGTGGACCAGCCCGACCCCGGCGACCGGGGTTTCCTGTCCCCGACCGCCACCGACGACGACGGCGGCAGCCGGCTGGCCGAGGCGCTGCGCGGGCAGGGCGTCACCGTCCGCCGGGAGACGGACACCCTGCGCGCGCTGTCGGCCACCGAGCCGGGCCCGGCGACGCTCTTCGTACCGGCCCCGGAGCTGGTGCACCCGGCCACCCTCGACGCCCTGACCGACCTGCCGCCCGGCAGCCGGCTGGTGCTGGTCGAGCCGTCCCGCCGGGTGCTGGCGGGCATGGGCCTGCCGGTGGTGCCGGGCGACCGTCGCTGGGCCACCCGGGTCACCTCTTCCGACGCCGACGGCCGCCCCTGCCCGCTGCCCGAGGCCACCCGCGCCGGCCGGGCCGCCGCCGACCATCAGCGCTACACCGGCCGGGTCGGCTGGACTGGCGACCGCTGCTACTCCGGCGGGCTGGTCCGGGTGCCCTGGAGCACGGAAGTGGTCGTGATCGGGGCCAGCGACCCGTTCCGCAACGACCGGATCGACGAGTGGGGCAACCAGGCGCTCGCCACCGGCCTGCTCGGCGACCCTCGCCCGCTGGTCTGGCTCGACCTGCCCGGTCCGGCCCCGGCACCGGAGGGTCCGAGCTGGTCCCCGGTGCCCGGCCACAGCCACAGCGACGGCGACGGCAGACCGTCCGGACGCTCCGGCGAGGGCGCGGACGACCGGGCCGACGGCCGCCCGCCGTGGGACAACCCGCTCTGGGACGCCTTCCCGGCCTGGTTCTGGGCGCTGCTGCTCCAGCTCGCGCTGGCCGGACTGCTGGTGGTGCTCTGGCGGGCCCGGCGGCTCGGCCCGCCCGTACCGGAGCCGCTGCCGGTCACCGTCCGCTCCGCCGAGACGGTACTCGGCCGGGCCCGGCTCTACCGGCGGGCCGGCGCGCGGGGACCGGCCGCCGAGACCCTGCGCGCCGCCGCGCTGGCCCGCCTGCTGCCCCGGCTCAACCTGCCGCCCGGCACCCCGGCCGCCGAGGTGGCCGCCCGGGTCGCCGGGTACACCGGCCGCGACCCCGAGCAGGTGGCGGAGCTGCTGCACGGCGACGCGCCGACCACCGACCAGGAGCTGCTGGCCTTGGCCCGCGACCTGGACGCCCTGACCCGTACCGTCGTCCAACCGACCGAAGGAGACCCCCGGTGACCGGACCCGTCATCGCGCCGGCCGTCGCGCAGCCCGACGCCCGTGCCGCCCTGCACCGGCTGCGGGCCGAGGTGGCCAAGGCCGTCGTGGGGCAGGACGCCGTGGTCACCGGCCTGGTGCTCGCCCTGCTCTGCCGGGGGCACGTGCTGCTGGAGGGCGTACCGGGGGTGGCCAAGACCCTGCTGATCCGGACCGTGGCCACCGCGCTCGACCTGGGGTCCAAGCGGGTGCAGTTCACCCCGGACCTGATGCCCGGCGACGTCACCGGTTCGCTGATCTTCGACCCGCGCACCGCGGCGTTCACCTTCCGGGAGGGGCCGGTCTTCACCAACCTGCTCCTCGCCGACGAGATCAACCGGACCCCGCCGAAGACCCAGTCGGCGCTGCTGGAGGTGATGGAGGAGCGGCAGGTGTCCGTCGAGGGCGAGCGGCGTCCGCTGCCCGAGCCGTTCATCGTCGCCGCCACCCAGAACCCGATCGAGTACGAGGGCACCTACCCGCTGCCCGAGGCGCAGCTCGACCGGTTCCTGCTCAAGCTGACCGTGCCGCTGCCCAGCCGGGACGAGGAGCTGGGCGTGCTCCGCGCCCACCACGCCGGCTTCGACCCCCGCGACCTGCGGGCGGTCGGCGTACGCCCGGTGGCCACCGCCGCCGACCTGGCCGCCGCCCGGGAGGCCGTCCGCGGGGTGCACGTGGCCGAGCCGGTCCTCGGCTACATCGTGGACCTGTGCCGGGCCACCCGGGTGGCGCCCGCGCTGGAGCTGGGCGCCTCGCCCCGCGGCGCCACCGCGCTGCTGGCCACCGCGAAGGCGTGGTCCTGGCTGGCCGGACGCGACCACGTCACCCCCGACGACGTGAAGGCGGTGGCCCGGCCCACCCTGCGGCACCGGCTGCGGCTGCGCCCCGAGGTGGAACTGGAGGGGGTGACCGTCGACGCGGTGCTGGACGCGGTGCTGGCGACCGTGCCGACGCCCCGATGACCTGGCGGGCGGCGCTGCTGCTCGGCGCGGGTGCGGCCACCCTGCCGGTGTGGCCGGCGCCGTTCCTCGGCGTCACGGTGATGACCGGGACGGTGCTGCTGCTCGTCGCCCTCGACTGGGCCCTCGCGGCGCCACTGCACGCGCTCACCGTCGCCCGCGCCGGCGACCGGGCGGTCCGGTTGGGCGGTACCGCCACGGTCACCCTGCACCTGACCAACGCCGCCGGCCGTACGCTGCGCGCCCAGGTGCGCGACGCGTGGGTGCCCTCGGCCGGCGCCCGGCCCGACGTGCCAACCGGACGGCTGCTCACCGTCGAGCCGGGCGACGTAGCCACGCTGCCGGTCCGGCTCACCCCGACCAGACGCGGCGACCGGCCGGCGGGGACGCTGACCGTACGCTCGCTCGGACCGCTGCGGCTGGCCTTCCGGCAGCGCGCCGGCCGGCCGGCCACCCCGCCGTGGACCCTGCGCGTGCTGCCCCGCTTCGACTCCCGGCGACATCTGCCGGAGAAGCTGGCCCGGCTGCGGATCATCGACGGCGTGCAGGTCACCCGGGGGCGCGGTCAGGGCACCGAGTTCGACACGCTGCGCGAGTACGTGGTCGGCGACGACGTGCGCTCGATCGACTGGCGGGCCAGCGCCCGCCGCTCCGACGTGCTGGTGCGTACCTGGCGTCCGGAGCGGGACCGGCGGCTGGTCTGCGTCCTGGACACCGGGCGCACCTCGGCGGTGCGGGTCGGCGACGAGCCCCGGCTGGACACCGCGATCGACGCGGCGCTACTGCTCACCGCGCTGGCCGCCCGCGCGGGTGACCGGGTCGACCTGTTCGCCGCCGACGCCACCCTGCGCGCCACCGTGACCGGCAGCGGCCGGCCCGCCCTGCTCGCCCGGCTGGTGGACGCCGTCGCCCCGCTCCAGCCGGCGCTGGTGGAGACCGACTTCGAGCTGATCGCCGGTGAGGTGCTGCGCCGGGAGCGGCGGCGCAGCCTGGTGGTGCTCTTCACCGCGCTGGAGGCGGGCGCGCTCGGCGAGGGACTGCTGCCGGTGCTGCCCCGGCTGGCCGCCCGACACCGGGTGGTCATCGCCGCGACCCACGACCCGGTGCTGACCGGACTCACCGTCGCCGCGCCGACCGGCCCGGACGACGCGTACGCCGCCGCGGCCGCCTGGCGCGCCCTCGCCGAGCGGGACCGCATCCGAGCGGCGCTCTCCCGGAACGGCGTCACGGTGGTCGACGCCCCCGCCGACCGCCTGGCCCCCACGATCGCCGACACCTACCTCCGCCTCAAATCCCTCGGCCAACTCTG
>NZ_JBJZOG010000077.1:0-31096 GCF_047200535.1 Micromonospora mangrovicola
CGCTCACGCCGGCCGCCGGCGGAGCCACGGGGTGAGCAGCCGGCCCACCCCGGCCAGCACCAGGTCCAGCACCAACGCCAGCAGTACGCAGAGCACGGTGCCGGTCATGATCTCGGCCTTGTAGAAGTTGTTCTGGAAGCCGGCGAAGATGAGCTGCCCGAGGCCGCCCCGGCCGACCACCACCCCGACGGTGACCAGGGCGACCGTGGAGACGGTGGCCAGCCGCAGGCCGGTGAGGATGCCGGGCAGGGCCAGCGGCAGCTCGATCCGGAACAGGCGGGCCCAGCGGCCGTAACCCATCCCCTCGGCGGCCTCCCGGACGTCGGGCGGCACCTGGTTGAGCCCGGCCAGCGCGTTGCGGACGATCACCAGCAGCGCGTACAGCACGACCACGCTGAGCACGGTCACCGCCCCGATGCCCAGGTACGGCCCGAGGAAGGCGAAGAGCGCCAGCGACGGGATCGTGTAGAGCACCCCGGTCACCGCCAGCACCGGCCCGGCCAGCGACCGGAACCAGTACGCGGCCACCGCGAGCGGCAACGCCACCAGCGCGGCGATGAACACGGCACGGGCGGTCAACCAGGCGTGGTCACGCAGCGCGGCCAGGATCGTGTCAGAGTTGTCCCGCACGTACTGCCAGGAGAACCACGGGTTACCGGGCGCGGCCCGGTAGCTCAGGTGGAGGGACACACGTGGACGTTACCCCGGGATCCGACGCCGGACACGGCGCCGCCTCGATCACCCTCGAGCGCATCGGCAAGCGCTACCCGGACGGGACGGAGGCGGTGCGCGAGCTCAGCCTGGAGGTCAAGGCCGGCGAGCTGGTGGTGCTGATCGGCCCGTCCGGGTGCGGCAAGTCCACCGTGCTCCGCATGATCAACCGGCTGATCGAGCCGACCCACGGCCGGGTCCTGCTCGGCGACGACGACGTCACCCGGGTCGACCCGGTCGGGCTGCGCCGCCGCATCGGGTACGTCATCCAGAACGTCGGCCTGTTCCCGCACCAGACGGTGGCCACCAACGTGGCGACCGTGCCCGGGCTGCTGGGCTGGCCCCGGGAGCGGACCCGGACCCGGGTGAACGAACTGCTGGAGCTCGTCGGCCTCGACCCGACCCAGTTCGCCCGCCGCTACCCGCACGAACTCTCCGGCGGCCAGCGGCAGCGGGTCGGGGTGGCCCGGGCGCTCGCCGCCGACCCGGTGGTGCTGCTGATGGACGAGCCGTTCTCCGCCGTCGACCCGATCGTCCGGACCCGCCTGCAGGAGGAGTTCCTGCGCCTGCAGGCCGAGGTCCGCAAGACCATCGTGCTGGTCACCCACGACCTGGACGAGGCGGTCCGGCTGGGCGACCGGATCGCGGTGCTCTCCGAGGGCGGCCGGCTGGAGCAGTACGACACCCCGGCCGCCCTGCTCGGATCGCCCGCCTCGCCGTTCGTGCGCGAGTTCGTCGGCGCCGACCGGGGCATCCGCCGGCTGGCGGTCACCCCGGTGACCCGGGACGTCCTCGACCCGCTCCCCGCCGGCGGGGCGGCCGACCTCCCGGCGGTCCCGCTGGGCGGCTCGGCGTACGACGCGCTCGGCGCGCTGCTCACCTCCGCCGCCGAGCAGGCCGTGGTCACCGAGGAGGGGCGTCCGGTCGGGGTGCTCAGCCGGACCCGGGTGCTGGGGCTCGGCGTCGTCGACTGAGCCCGCTCAGGCCCGGCCGCCGAGGCTGGCCAGGCCGATGATCCAGCCGGCGAAGAAGCCGTAGGTGACCCCGGTGCCGGTGCCCTGGAACGCGGCGAGCAGCGAGCCGGCCGGCCCGAGGAGTGCGGACAGCAGCGCGGCGAACCCGGCGGCCAGGATGTACGCGGCCCAGCCGGAGAGGAACTGGCTGACGCCGCCCTGCACCCGGGCCACCTGGGCGGCGGGCAGCAGGTAGAGCAGCGCGGCGGCCAGGATCAGCAGCAGGGCGGCCCGCAGGTCGGTGGCGAGCACCCCCTGGGACGGGTCGTCCGCGTGCAACTGCCAGGCGGGCCAGGCGAGCAGCCGCAGGAACCAGCCGCCGGCCCCGTTCAGGTCGGTGTCCTGCACCCAGCCCACGTACAGCGGGCTCCCGCAGACCCCGACGAGCAGCAGCGCGGCGAGAGCGCCGGTGCCGGCGGCGGTGCCGTACCCGCTGACGGTGCGGGGGCGGTTGGTGAGGGCCATGGGGCGGTCAGTTCCCGGCCCACCTCGCCGGGCAAACCTGCGGGTACGCCCGCCCGCCGCGGGCCGGCGGGCGGCCATCGGAGGTCAGTGCTTCATCAGGTAGTCGATGAACGCGGCCCGCAGCAGCGGAGCGGACTCCTCGTATCCGTGCCCGGTCAGCTCGCGCCAGAGGGCGTTCGCCTCGTCGATGGTCGGTCCCACCGAATTGGGGGCACCGTCCAGCGCCGCCGCCTCGTCCGCGTTCGGCAGGTGCCGCAGCACCGACCAGAAGAACCCCAGGTCGCGACGCTCCCACGCCAGGTGGAACGCCTGCTCGCGCAACTCCTCGGTGGAGAGCTTGTCGAGCTCGTCGAAGCTTCGGCCGCCGGGGACAGGAGTCTCGGTCATGCCGCCGAGCCTAACCGGCGAGATCAGCTCCGGCCCGCCGGACGCGACGCACCGCGGTGTCACCGGTCGTCGGTGTCCCAGCGGCGCGGGTCGCTCTCCCAGCGGGGCGCCTCCCAGGCGTCCACGGTCGTGTCGGTCCGTACCGGCAGCACCGAGGGCCAGGCGTCGGCCGGCTCCGGGGGCGGGGTCAGCGCCCAGCCGGCGCTGATCGTGCCATCGCCGGGCGGCCCGACGGGGGCCGCCGTGCCGGTGGCCTGACGCGGCCGGCCGAACGCCTCGACCAGGCGGGTGACCAGCAGCCCGGCCCCGAGCGTGGCCCCGCCGACGGCCCACCGGCTGATCGTCCAGCCGCGGGCCTGCGCGTAGGCCAGGAAGACCTCGACCAGGCTGACCGCGAACAGCGTGCCGAAGATCCCGCCCCGCCGGCCGTACGCGCTGGTGCCGGCGAGCATCACGGTGCCCACCGCGAGCACCGTCCAGCCCAGCCCGGTGCTCGGCACCACCGGGCCGGGCCCGTTGGCGGCGATCAGCACGCCGCCGAGCAGGGCCAGGACGGTCGAGGCGACCAGGGCCAGCGCGGTCACCGTGGCGGCTGCGGCACCCCGGCGGCGGGCCGGGTCGCCGACCGGCCGGAACCGGCCGACCAGCCGCCGGACCGGCTTGATCGCACCGAGCAGCCCGCCGAGGACGGCCACTCCGGCGAAGCCGAGGAACAGATAGATGGCGGTGCTGCGGGGGTCGTACCCGCCTTGGACGACGACCGGGGCGGTGCGCCGCTCGATGTACACGATCACCGCAGCCGCGCCGGCCAGGCTCGCCGCCCAGCCGGGCACGTGCAGCACCACCACCGCCAGGCCGAGGGCCAGCCCGCCGAGGGCCGCCACGAGCAGCGCCGGCAGCAGCGCCTCCCGGACGCCCTGGTCGCCCTGCTCGGCGAAGTGCAGCGCGGCGGCCACCGCGATCGGGCCGATCGCCAGGTTCACCGCGGCGGCGCGCAGGGTCAGCCCGGCGGCGAGAACGAGCATCCCGAGCCCGGCGACGTCGACCAGCAGCGACTTGAGGCCGCCGCCGCGCAGCGCGTCCGGGTTCTCCCGCCAGAGCAGCCAACCGGCCGCGACCAGGCCGATCAGCAGCAGGATCTCCCAGACCACGTGGACCGCCATCCGGTCCCGACCGGGCTCGCCGTGCGACGGGTCGTCGAAGACGTTCTCCAACACGGTGGCCGGCACCCCGGACGACGCCTCCGCAGGCGCACCCTGGCCCGTCTCGTCGTACCCCATGGCCGCGCCTCCCACATGGCGGCCGTCAAGGTCCGACGTGCTGGCGGACCGGCGGCGGCCGTTGCTCTCCGGTCGCCAGGGACGGTACCTGCGGGCGCGGGTGGTGGGAACCCCTGATCAGAGGCGCCCGCGGGGGGTCTCCCGGTCGCCGGGCTCCCGGTCCTCGTCGTCCTCCTGCTCCGGAACCCGGCAGGACCGCTCCAGCCAGAGCGCCGCGGCGACCAGCGCCAGCGAGGCGAGCAGCCCGGCGCCGCCCGCCGGCCGGTCACCGATCGCGGCGTGGGTCCGCTCGACGAAGAGCCAGCCGGTGAGCCCGGCGTAGAAGCCCGCGAAGATGGCCCCGGCCAGCGCGGACGCCTTGGCCAGCACCACGAACCGGGCGACCAGCAGCGGATTCACCGGGTCCCGGCCCGGACGGCGCTCGATCCGGCCGCGGGTGTTGACCGCCGCGTACCCCTCCAGGACCGCGAGACCGGCCAGCGTGATCACCGGCAGCCACGGCAGGTTGGGCGCCACCTCGTAGTAGAAGCTGCTGATCAGCAGCCAGGCCACGGCGGCGGCGGCCAGGCCGGCCACGACCAGCGTGGAGATGCGGGTGGGCCCCATCCGGAACTGGTGGGGGTCGCGCGGGGACTGCGGCTGACTCATGCCGTCCGGCTCCACTGGCTCATGATTCCGACTCTAACGCCAGATCCGGTCGGGGGCGCAGTTCCAGGGCGTCCCCGGCCAGCGGCTCGGCGTTGAGCAGGTCGGTCAGCCAGCCGTGCCCGGGCAGCCGGCCGTGCGGCTCGATGTCGATCCACGGCCGCAGCACGAAGGCGCGCAGGTGGGCGCGGGGATGCGGGAGGGTCAGCTCCGCCTCGTCGCTGAGCACCGGCTCGCCGGCCTCGTCCCAGACCGCGATGACGTCGACGTCGAGGGTCCGCGGCCCGTACCGCCGCTGCGGGTCGCGGGTCCGCCCGGCCGCCATCTCGGCGGCCCGGGCCCGCGCCAGCCAGTCGCGCGGGCCGGCCGCCGGGTCCGCGACCAGCACCGCCGCGTTGAGGTACGCGGGCTGGTCGGCGTCCCCCCACGGTGGAGTCTCGTAGACGCCGGAGACCACCAGCACGGTGTCGCCGAACGAGGCCACCGCCGCGCGGAGGTGGGCGAGCCGGTCGCCGAGGTTGCTGCCGATCGACAGCACGGCCCGGCTCACCGGGTACGCCGCATGGTCACGGCCACGTCCCGGAAGGTGTGCGGGATCGGGGCCTCGGGCTTGTGCACGGTGACGGTGGCGGCGGCGACCAGCGGCTCGGCAAGGCAGACCGCGAGCAGCCGGTCGGCGAGCGTCTCGATCAGGTTGACCGGCTCACCGCCGACCACCGCGACGAGCCTCTCGGCCAACTCGCCGTAGTGCACGGTGTCGGTCACCTCGTCGGAGCGGGCGGCCGGGGCCAGGTCGAGTTCGAGCACCGCGTCGACGACGAACTCCTGCCCCTGGGCGCGCTCAAAGTCGTAGACGCCGTGCCGGCCGTGCGCGCGCAGGCCGGTCAGCTCGATCCGGTCGGTCATCGCTCCCCTTCGTCGGCGCTGCGCGCGGCGGTCGCCCCGCTCGGCGTCAGCCGCGGGCTGCCGGTGGCCCGCCAGACAGCGAGCGCGTCGACGGTGCCGCGGACGTCGTGCACGCGTACGCCCCAGGCCCCGGCCGCCACGGCGAGCAGGCTGGTGGCGATGGTGGCCGCCTCGCGGCCCGAGGTGGGGCGGGGGTTGCCGTCGGGGTCGGCGAGCAGCTGGCCCAGGTACGACTTGCGGCTGGCCCCGAAGAGCAGCGGGAAGCCGAGGTCGACCAGCTCGGGCAGGCGGGCGCTGAGCTCCCAGTTGTGCGCGGCGGTCTTCGCGAAGCCGAGCCCCGGGTCGATGATGATCTTCTCGGCGGCGACCCCGGCGGCCAGCGCCTCGTCGACCCGCTGGCTCAGCTCGGCCCGCACGTCGGCCACCACGTCGGTGTAGCCGGCCAGGTCCCGCATCCGGCGCGAGTGGCCGCGCCAGTGCATGAGCACCCAGGGGCAGCCGGCGTCCCGGACCACCCGGGCCATGTCCGGGTCGGCGAGCCCGCCGGAGACGTCGTTGACCACGTCGGCCCCGGCGGCGAGAGCCGCCTCGGCCACCCGGGCCCGGCTGGTGTCGATGCTTACCGGGATGCCGGCGGCGCTCAGCGCGCGGATCACCGGGAGCACCCGGGTGGTCTCGGTCTCCGCGTCGACCCGGTCGGCGCCGGGCCGGGTGGACTCGCCCCCCACGTCGACCAGGTCCGCGCCGTCGGCCCGCAGTCGCACTCCGTGTCCGACGGCAGCGTCGAGATCGGCGTATCTGCCGCCGTCGGAGAAGGAGTCGGGCGTGACGTTGAGGACGCCCATCACCACCGGGACCCGCGCCCGTACCAGATCGGTCACGACCCGACACTACCGTTCGCCAGCAGGGCTTCCGGCGACCCGGCCGGTCACCGGCGACGACGGCCCTGACATGCGGATTGGAACAGGTGTACGATCGGTCGTCCAGGTCGGTTCGGGTCGACTCTTCGCGGGTTGTCGCAAAGGTGCCCGGCCCGTACGCTTTGGAATTGCCCGGCATCGAGATGGCGAAGCCTGGAGGGAGGGCCGAAGCGGGAAGAATCCCCCCAAAGCTCACCACTCTCCGTGGTGGGTGACAAACACAGGGTTGCGAACGCTGCACCCAGAGAGCACCATCCCGCCAGGCTTACTGCACCACCGCGGCACCGCCGGCCGCGACATGGGGAGGTTTCAGTGATCGCCATCGAGCTCCTGGCGACGGTGTCGTCCGCCGTCGACCACGCGCTCCACACCCTGGCGTCGACTCCACTCGCCGAGCCGGCCCCCAAGGGCATCGACACCAATGGCGTCGTCAGCTTCTTCGCCAGCAAGATTGCGCCGATCCTGCTCGCCGTACTGGGCGTCATCTTCATCGGGCGCGCCAGCCGGGGCGAGATCTCCAAGGTGCTGACCAGCTCGGCCATCGCCATCATCGGCCTGGCCTTCATCGCCGGGGCCGCCACGCTCTTCTTCGTCGGCGACTACCTGATCGACCTGATCTTCGAATAGGCGCGGGCGACCATGCGGCTGCGCACCGACGACGACATCTACCGGGCTCGTCTCGTCTACCTCGGGCCGCCCGGATACACCCTTCCCGTGCACCTCCCGTACGCCCAGTACGGCCTGTTCATGCTGCTCGTACCCCTCTACATGTTCATCCACTGGCTGTTCACGCTGCAGGTCGAGCTCTTTCCCGCCTGGGAAATCTCGCTCGCCATCGTGACCACCTCGTTCATCTTCCGGTACGTCGACCCGGACCGGCCGGCGCGCATGGTCATCCGGACCGCGCTGACGGACTGGCGACGCACCCGGGAGCCGGCCGCCGAGCTGCGCGACCCGCGCCTGGTGGCGAGCCGGATCAGGATCCGGGAGGAACTGGCATGACCGGGCGTACGCCGACGGCGCAGACGGACGACGCGGGTGAGGCGGTCGCATGAGTCGCTCTTCCACGCCGGGATCCCCGGCCGGACACCCGGCCGACCCGTACGGTAACCGAGCGCGATCGTTCGACTACCCGCCGGACGAGGAGCTGGACGAGGTCGTCCTCGACCCGGCCCTGGTCACCACCCCCGGGCACGGTCGCGTCGGCGTCTTCCAGCCGCCCCGGCCGGCGACGTCGCGTACCCCCGGCCAGGAGCAGCGGGTCGGCCACCCGGCCGGTGACAGCGCCGACATCGACTCCCCCTTCCTCGACCTGTTCGGCGGGGCGCAGCCCGGCCCGCGGCGTCCGGCCGGCCCACCCGCGCCCCGTCCCGGCACGCCGCCGCCAGCCGAGCCGATGCCGGTGGTCGCGCCCCCACGCCGCGGCGTCGGGCGGGACGCCCTGCCGATCCCGCACCAGCACACCGCCCCGGCCGAGCCGGCCCCGGCCGAGCGGCGGCCCGCCGGCCGCGAGGTCGAGCCGGCCGCCGGGCGGCTCCTGGAGAACAGCGGCGGCGGGCGGCCGGCGGGGCGTACCCGTACGGCCGGCGAGGTCACCCGCGGGCCCGCCACCGAACCGGACGACCAGCCGGCCGGCCACCCGCCGGCCCTGGAACCGGCGCCCAGCGGGCGGACCCGGGTGCCGCACCAGCCCGGCGACCGGCTCCCCGCGCTCCGACCGACCACCGAGCCGGAGCCGGCCGACCTGGAGCCGCCGGTCGACCGGCCGGCCCGCCGCGCCGGCCGGCAGACGGACGAGGCGGCCCGGCCGGAGGGTCGCGAGGTGGCCACCTCTCCCAGCCGCGAGGTGGCCCCGCCCCGGCAGCGGTCCGCCGCGCGGAGCGGACGGCCCATCAAGCCGGTCCGCCCCCCAAAGATCAAGTTCGGTGACCGCGACCCGTCCGTGGAACTGGCGATCACCGAGATCGCCGGTCACCTGACCTTCACCCCCAACACGGTCACCGCCTGGTACTGGCTGCCCGAAGTGCGCTGGGCGTTCCGCCCCGACGCCGAACGGGAGGCGCTGCTCTCCGCGATCTCCGAGCAGTACGCCGGCCTGGCCGGCTTCCGGCTGCACCTGCGCCGGACCACCCGGCCGTTCCCGGCCGACGAGTGGGCCCGCACCGTCGACGCGCACACCGCGTCACCGCTGCCCGACGTGCCCGGCACCCCCGGCTGGGCCGACCACCTGGTGGCCGCCCAACGGCACCTGATGTCGGTCAACCACGCCGAGGGGCAGACCTACCTCGGGGTCACCTTCGCCCGCCGCTCCCTCGGCGACTCGCTCACCGAACGGCTGCTGCGCACCTTCGGGCGGGGCACCGCCGACGGCGAGCGCCGCAAGCTGGGCCGCACCGTCGAGCAGTTCGACGAGGTGCTCGGCGCGTTCGGCATGCGCGGGCGCCGGGTCACCGCGCAGGAGCTGGAGTGGCTGCTCTACCGCTCGGTCGCGCTCTGCATGGCACCCCCGGGGGCCCTCTCCCCGGTCACCAACGGCCGCTGGGAGCGCGGTGACCTGCTCGCCCTCACCGAGCAGGTCGAGCGCTACCGCACCCCGTACGGATCCACGGTGAAGCTGGTCAACCGGATGACCGGCGAGGAGCGGCACGTGGCCGTGCTCGCGGTGGGCCGGATGGAGCCGCTGGAGATCCCCGAACGGCACGAGCCCTGGCTGCACTTCCACGAGCGGCTGCCGTGGCCGATGGAACTCTCCACCCGGGTGGACATCCTCGGCTCGGGCGACTCCTTCCGGAACCTCGAGCACCGGCTCCGGATGATCCGGTCCCAGCAGCTCGACTACGCCGAGCACGGCATCGACGCCCCGCCCGAGCTGGAGCGGCTCGCCAAGCGGGCGCTGGTGATCGGCGACGAGATGACCACCGGCCTGCCGGTCGACTCGGCACGCGCGCACGGCTGGCACCGGATCGCGGTGGGCGGTCGGACCCGCGAGGAGTGCCTGGAGCGGGCCCGCCGGCTCATCCAGCTCTACTCCCGCGAGCTGCGGATCTCGCTCCAGCACCCGAAGAACCAGGACTGGCTGGCCCGCGAGTTCATCCCCGGCGAGCCGATCGCCAACACCGGGTACGTCCGGCGGATGCCGGTCAACCTGCTGGCCGCGGCACTGCCGCAGGCCGCCTCCACGGTCGGCGACCGGCGCGGCGACCTGATCGGCCGGACCGCCGGCACCTGCCGGCGGCCGGTCTTCCTCGACCTGCACTTTCCCATGGAGGTACGCGAGCGCTCCGGCCTCGCGGTCTTCGTCGCCGAGCCGGGCGGCGGCAAGTCGACCCTGCTCGGCGCGCTCGGTTACCTCGCCGCCCGGCGTGGCGCGCAGGTGACCCTGCTCGACCCGTCCGGCCCGCTGGCCCGGCTCTGCGCCATGCCCGAGCTGGCCCCCTACTCGCGGGTGCTCAACCTGACCGGCTCCGACCAGGGCACCCTGGCCCCGTACGCGCTGATCCCGACGCCGCTGCGCAGCGAGTTCAGCGCCGGCGCCGCGGGCGACCGGGAGTTCGAGATCGCCGTCTCCAACGCCCGCGCCGAACGGCGCATGCTGGTGCAGGACATCTGCATGATGCTGGTGCCGCCGCAGGTGGCCCGCGAGGCGTCCACCGCCACCCTGTTCCGGCACGCCGTACGCCAGGTGCCGGCGGAGGAGACGTCCACCCTGGACGACGTGGTCGCCTGCCTCCAGGGACTGGACGACGACGCCGGCCGGGAGCTGGCGAACCTGCTGCTGGACACCGCCGAGATGCCGCTCGCCATGCTCTTCTTCGGCCGCCCGCCGGAGGGCCTGCTCGGCGCCGACGCGGCACTCACCGTGATCACCATGGCCGGGCTCCGGCTTCCCGACCTCAAGATCGAACGCGAGTACTGGTCGGCGGAGGAGGCCCTGGCCCTGCCGATGCTGCACACCGCACACCGGCTCGCCGTCCGGCGCTGCTACGGCGGCTCGATGTCCTCCCGCAAGCTGGTCGGCCTGGACGAGGCGCACTTCATGGAGGGCTGGCGTTCCGGGCGGTCGTTCCTGGTTCGGCTCGCCCGCGACTCCCGCAAGTGGAACCTCGCCGCCCTGGTCGCCTCGCAGAACCCGAAGGACATCCTCGGCCTCGACGTGCAGAACCTGGTCTCCACCGTCTTCGTCGGCCGGATCGCCGAGGACTCCGAGATCGCCTCGGAGGCGCTGCGGCTGCTGCGGGTGCCGGTCAACGACGGCTACGAGGCCACCCTCGCCTCGCTCTCCCAGGCCGACAGCGGCTCGGCCGCCCGGCTCGGCTTCCGTGAGTTCGTCATGCGCGACGTCGACGGGCGCGTGCAGAAGGTCCGGGTCGACGTGTCGTACGTCGACGGGCTGCTGGAACACCTGGACACCACCCCCGCCGCGGTCGCCCGGGCGGCCGGGCAGTTGCCGACCCTGGCTGATCTGGAGGCGTGACATGGCGCGGGCCCGGGCACGGATCGCGGCGCTCCTCCTCGCGCTCGGCGTACTCGCCGGAGCCACCATCGCCTGGCCGTTGGTCGGGTCGACACCCGCGTACGCCGCCACACCGGTCGCCCAGGCCCGGGCCGAGCTGTGCAGCACCAAGGAGTGGCAGGCGGACTTCCGCGCCTGTGTCGCCAAGCTCAAGGAGGTCAGCCAGGACCAGGTCGAGTGCCGCAACGCGCCGGTCCCGGGTGCGCCGGACTCGGGCCTCGCCGGATGGTTCGCCTCCCGCCCCGACTCGGCGAAACTGCCCGGCCCCAAGGGGCTCTACAGCGACTACGGCTACGCCGGCTACAGCTACACCACGTACGACGTCGACGGCGGCTGCGCCTCGTCGGTGCTGCACCCGGACTACCGCTTCACCACGATGGTCGCCAACGGCGAGTTCATGTTCGCCGACGGGGTGATCGGGGCGTCGAACGCGCTGCGCGAGCGGGCCTGGGATCCGCGGTCGATGTGGAGCTGGGCGGACCCGCTGGTGGAGCAGGCGACCAAGGCCGTGTACCAGAAGGTGTTCAGCGTCTTCGGGATCATCACGCTCTGCGTGGTCGGCCTCTACCTGCTCTGGCGCTCGCGCCAGTCGGACATGAGCAACGCGATGACCACCGCCGGCTGGGCGGTGCTGGTGATGGTGGCGGTGACGGCCCTCGCCGCCTGGCCGGTGAAGTCGGCGAACGTCGCCGACAACACCCTGATCACCACCCTGGGCGTCGTCCATGACGCCGTCGGACCCGCGTCGAAGGACATCCCGCCGGACAAGTGCGTACTGCCGAACCCCGATGCCTGTGTTGACAAGCGTCCGCCTGCGGTCCGGGCCAGCGACACCGCCACCGAAACCATGCTCTACCGGAACTGGCTGCGGGGTGTGCTCGGCTCTGCCGACAGCGAGACCGCCAGGAAGTACGGCCCGGCGCTCTACGACGCCAAGTCGCTCTCCTGGGAGGAAGCGGAGAAGCTCCGCCAAAATCCGGCGACGCGCGAGGCCACCATCAAGGCCAAGCAGCAGCAGTGGGCCCGGGTCGCCGAGCAGATCAAGTCGGAGGACCCGGAGGCGTACGAGTACCTCCAGGGCACCCGCGACATGGACCGGATCGGGGCCGGCTTCATCGCGGTGCTCGCCTCGCTGCTCTTCGCCATGTTCGACCTGACCGCGTCGCTGCTGGTGCTGCTCGGCTTCCTGATCTTCCGGTGGGCGGTGATCGCCGCGCCGATCCTGGGCACCGTCGGCCTGATGCGGCCGGCGAGCGCCGGCCTGCGCCGGCTCGCGAACGCGGTGGTCGCCGCCGTCTTCAACATCGCGATCTTCGGTACCGGCGCGGCCATCTACCTCTTCGCGGTCGACCTGATCATGAACACTCCCACCCTGCCCGGGTGGCTCCAGGTGGTGCTGGTCTGGCTCTGCGGCGTGGTGGGCTGGCTGCTGCTCCGCCCCTATCGGCGGATCACCCAGCTCGGCGGCAAGGACAGCAGCGAGGCGATCAGTTCGGCCGGGTCCTGGCACCGCCGGTTCTTCCGGGATGTGCGAGTGGCCGCGCGGCTGGACGTGGTCGAGCCCGGCGGCACCGCCGAACCGGCGGTCGGCCGGCGCCGGGGCGTGCCAATCGACCAGAGCAGCCTGCGGCCCGAGGCCCGGCACGAGGACCCGTCGCACGCCGCAACGGCCACCGAACGCCACCGGCCGGACGGGCAGGAACGGGCCGACGAGGCCCCGACCCCCGAGCGGTCGGCCGGTGGCCGCACCACCGCGCCCCGGCCCCGCCGGGAGCCGGCCTGGGCCGAGCCGGACATCCCCGAGGAGGCGCCCGCCTTCGCCGTCTACCGGCCGGACTCGGCCGACCGGGCACCGGCTCGGCCGGCTCCCCGTGTGCGCTCCGAGGCCCGGTGAGGCCCGATGCGTCGCGCGCTGGAATTCCTGGTCACCCGGATACTGCGGTCCCGGCTCGGAATCGCGCTCGTGATCGCGGCCCTGGTCTTCGGCGTGATCGGTGCGGCCCGGCTGGTCTCCGGGCCGGTCGACCCGACCGCCGGCCTCAGCACCCGGCCGCGCGAGCCGATCAGCACGGTGGACCCGGCGGCCGGTGACGACGGCCTGCTGTCGAGCCCGACGTCGGCTCCCTCGCCGAAGACCCGCCCGGGCGAGCCGTCCCCGGAGCAGGTGGCCGCCCGGTTCACCACCGCCTGGCTGGGCGGACCGGGCAGCAGCGGGCCGGACTGGCTCGCCCGGCTCGAGCCGATGTCCACCGCGACGCTCACCGAGAAGCTGACCGGCGCGGACCCGGAACGGGTTCCGGCCCGGCGGGTGACCGGTCCGGTGACGCTGCGACCCCGGACGGAGTCCTTCGTGCAGGCGCTGATTCCCCTCGACAACGGTCGGCTCCGGCTCGACCTGGTGGCGCCGGACGGCCGGTGGCTGGTGGACGCGGTCGACTGGGAGCGGCAGTGAGCGCCGCACCGGCCGTCCGCCGGAAGCTGCGACTCGGCGCGCTGGCCACCGCGGCCACCGCGGTGCTCGCTGTGCTCTGCTGCGTCGGCGGCGCCGGGGCCTTCTTCCTCACCGAGCTGGGCAACGAGGAGAAGGACGGGGCGGCCCTCGCCCATGGCTGCAACCTCGGCCAGCGGGTGAACGTCACCGGTGAGATGCCCCGCTTCGCCGAGTACGGCGAGGGGCAGCTCCGCAACGCCGCCGCCATCATCAAGGTCGGCCAGGACCGGAAGGTGCCCGCCCGGGGATGGGTCATCGCGCTGGCCACCGCGATGCAGGAGTCCGCGCTGCGCAACCTCGCCAACAGCACGGTGCCGGACTCGCTCGGGCTGCCGCACGAGGGGGTCGGTGCGGACCACGACTCGCTGGGCCTCTTCCAGCAGCGACCCGGCTGGGGCAGCGTCGAGCAGCGGATGACGCCCTCGTACGCGGCCGGGAAGTTCTACGACAAGATGGTCCAGGTGCCGAACTGGGAGCAGCGGCCGCTGACCGTGGTGGCGCAGCAGGTCCAGGTCAGTGCCTTCCCCGACGCCTACGCGAAGCACGAGGAGTTGGCCGGCCGGATCGTTGACGCGCTCGCGGGCGGGGCCGCGCGTACCGTGCAGATCGCCGGCCGAGCGGTCTGCGACGCCGCCCGGGGGGCCAAGATCGCCGCCTCCGGCTGGACCGCCCCGCTGCCCGGCGGAATCGCCTCCGGCTTCCGCACCCCCGAACGCCCCAGCCACAACGGCGTCGATCTCGCCGCGGACAAGCGCACCCCGATCCACGCCGCCTCGGCGGGCCGGGTGCTGGTGGCTCGCTGCGACCCCGACCACTCCGGACGGCGGGACTGCGACCGCGACGGCTGGCCGGGCAAGGGCGGCTGCGGCTGGTTCGTGGACATTCTGCACGCCGGCGGGTACATCACCCGCTACTGTCACATGATCGAGCGGCCCCAGGTGGCGCCGGGGCAGCGGGTCGAGGCGGGCCAGGTGATCGGTCTCTCCGGGACCAGCGGCAACTCCTCCGGACCGCACCTGCACTTCGAGGTGCACGTGGACAGCGACCGGTCCAGCCGGGGCGCGATCAACCCGGTGCAGTTCATGCGGGAACGCGGCGCACCGCTGTCCGGTGCGGAGTGAGGTCCACCGGCGCATGAGCAACCCGCTGCCCGACCCGTTCGCGGACCAGCCCGACTGGGCGCCGCTGCCGCCCCGCCCCATCGAGGTCGTGCCCGCGACCGGCCGGGTGGAGCTACGGGGCCAGCGGGTGCTGGTCGGCCTGCCCGGTCTCGGCTGGCGCGGCGACCTGCGCGCCGACGAGCGGGTGGTGCAGGGCAGCCGGACGTACGTGCCGGTCATCCCGGAGCACGAGTGGTACCGGGCCGAGTCCGAGCAGGTCGAGGTCTTCGCGCCGCTGGTGCCGGTGGAGCGGGTCTGGGTGGAGACGGTCGGCGAGCGGCGGCCCTCAGGCCGGCCACCCGAGACGGGCATCCGACTCGTCTCGCTCGACGCGCCCACCCACCGCCCGCCCACCCCGGTCTTCGAGGCGGACGCGGTGACCGGCCGGCGCGTGGTGCACGTGACCGGGTCGACCGAGCGGCGCGACCTCCGCGCGGTGACCGAGACCTACTCCGGCGCGGACGGCGACATCTGCGTCCGGGTGGCCCCGGAGCTGGAGTGGTATCGCTGGGCGTGGCGCGGACAGGCACCGAGCACCCTGGAGCTCCCGGTCCACCTGCTCTGGCTCGAGTAGCCCCTACCCGGGCTGCGCCGAACAGACCCGCCAACCATCGACATGGCGTGTCTCGAACCGCCAGCTCTGCCGATCGCTCTGGGAGCTCCCGTCAACCAGAGCCGAGATGATGAGATCCACCTCGACCACCGCGTTGTTGCCCTTGCGCTGTGTCCTTAGGGCCCCCCAGCTCACCGAGATGTTCGTGTCGAACTTCTTCTCGCGTTCGGACAGGTCGTCGCGAAGCGCGCGCAGGCTCCCCAGTCCGGACTGGCCTTCGCATGCGAGCTCCTTAGCCTTCGTGTCGTTGCGGTCCACCAGAGACGCACGGAGGTAGTTGTCTACCACCACGTCGGGAGCACTTCGGTCGGGTGCGGTAGCGCGGTCGTACAGCACGAAACCGACCACCGCGCCGGTGCCGCAGAGCACCGCCAGCACCCCGGCGACGACCGTAAGGACGGTCCGCAGCCGCCGACGCGGACGCTCGGGTGCCGGAGCCGGCGCGGGGGGCGCCAACTGCTCGGGCGGGGTCCGCTGCGCCGGTACGCGGGAGACCTGGGAACCGGCGGGGGGCTGCACTGATTCCACCTCCTGAGGCTATCGGCTGCGCGCCGCGTACCCAATGCCTCAGATCTCCGGATCGCGCCGAACCGCCGGGACAGTACCCGGTCCGCCCGGCGACCGGCCGGGCGACCGGGTCCCCTGCGGACCGCGCGGCACCGGTCGCCGCCTGTGGGCCTGGCCCGGACACCGCTCGACCAGCCGGCCCGGCCGGGCCGGCCGGCGAGTGAGTCGGCGTGCCGCTGGGGGTAAAGACCGGCGCAGCGCCGACCGACATCCCGGGGGTCGGGCCCCGGCTGGGATACCGTCACAGCTCGGGGAGCAGATGTCGGCCTCGGGAAGAGAGGTGGACGCGGTGGCGAGTCCGAAGGCGCGAGCCGGCCGGGCCGCCGTCCTGCACCGGCGGGCGGAGGCGGCCGCGACGGCTGCTGCCGGCATCCTCGACGAGATCCGGCCCGCTCCGGCTGACCATCACCGGCAGTACGAACTGGCCGAGCGGCTGCGTGCGGCCGCGGCGCTCGCCGCCCCCGGCTGGGCGGGCGCCGCGCTGGACGGGTTGGCCGTGGCGACCCCGCCCGGCGACGGCCCGCCGCCCCTGGTCCGGGTGGGTACCGCCGCGCCGCTGGACGACGCCCGGTTCCCAGCGCTGGTGCCGCTGCTCGGCAGTGGACACCTGGCCGTCGACAGCGATGCCAATGACCCGCGGGTGGCCGGGCTGCTCCGGGGCCTTCTGCTGCGGCTCTTCGCGGCCACCCCGGCCGGCACGTTGCTGGCCCGCGCGGTCGACGGCACCGGCCCGGCGAACGTCTTCGCCGGCTTCGCGGCGCTGGCCGACGCGGGCCTGCTGCCGCCGCCCGCGACCGACCTGACCGGGCTGCGGGCGGTGCTCGCCGAAGCCGAGCAGTGGGTGGCCGCCGGCACGGCCCGGCAGCGCGGACACGATCGCACGCTGCTGCTGGTGGTGGCCGCTCTGCCGGACGGCACCGCGCCGTCCGATCTGGCCCGGATCGAGGAGCTGACCGCCCGGGGCCACCGCGCCGGGCTGCACCTGGTGCTGGCCGGGTGGCCGTCCGGGTCGCCACTGCCCCAGGCCACCACGGTCGCGGTGCGCAACGCGTACGCGCTGGTCGGCGATCCGCCCGGCACCGCGCTCAGCAGTCCCGGGGCGGAGGCGCCGGGCGGGCTGAACTCCCCGGTCTTCGTCGAGGAGGACCCGCCGGAGGAGCTGGTCACCGGGGTCTGCCGCCGGCTGGCCCGGCAGATCGAGGACGGCTCCCGGCTCGCCCTGACCGACCTGCTGCCGACCGGCGACCTCTGGGCGGAGGGCTCCGCCGACGGGCTCGCCACCATGGTCGGCGACGCCGCCGGTCGGCCGGTCAGTCTCGGGTTCACCGAACTCACCCCGCACTGGCTGGTCAGCGGCCGTTCCGGGGCGGGTCGCTCGGCGTTCCTCACCAACGTGCTGTTCGGGTTGACCGCCCGGTACGGCCCCGACGAGCTGGTCGTCCACCTCGCCGACCTCGGCGAGGGCGAGTCCTTCGTGGAGTTCCTCCAGACCGAGTGGGACCGCTCCTGGGTGCCGCAGGTCCGGGCCGCCGGGATGGCCGCCGACCGGGAGTACGTGGCGGACCTGATCGGTGAGCTGGAGGCGGAGCTGCGCCGCCGCGAGGAGGCGGGCCGGCGGGCCGGCGGGCAGCGGTACGCGGAGTTGCGCCAGCACCAGGCGCTGCCCCGGATCGTCTGCGTGATCGACAATTTCCCGCTGCTGCTCCGGGAACGGGACCGGCTCGCCACCGACCTGCTGGCCCGGCTGGACGGGCTGGCCCGCGCCGCCCGGGCGTACGGGATCCACCTGGTCCTGGCCGGCGAGGGCGACCTCGGCATCGGCGGCCCGCGCGACCCGCTGCTCGGCCAGTTCCCCGTTCGGGTGGCGCTTCCCGGGGGCTCGGCGGTGCTGGAGCCGACCAATGACGCGGCGGCCGGGCTGCCGGTGGGGAGCGCGGTGGTGAACACCGCCGGCGGGCTGGGCGGCCCGCGCGGCGCGACCCGGGGCCACGAGCGGATGATCCGGTTCCCGGATCCGCACGACAATCCGAAGCTCCTCGCGGACCTGCGGCACCGGCTCTGGTCGGGCCGCCCGGAGGGCGCCATCCCACCGGTGGTCTTCGCCGGGTACGCGCGCCCGCTGCTCGCCAACGACCCGCGCCACCGGGCCGCGCTGGCGGGCCGGGCGCACGCCCCGGCCGCCCTGCTCGGCCGGGCGGTGGACGTGCGCCGCTCCACGGTGGCCGTTCCGCTCGGGCCGGCGGCCGGCCGGAACCTGGCCGTGCTGGGCCGGGACGAGGAGGCGGAGCGGCTGCTCGTGACGGCGGTCCGGAGCGCGGCGGTGCAGCAGGGTCGGGCCCGGTTCGTGCTGGCGCCGCTGGCGAACGGCTCGACCGAGGCGGCTGCGGCCCTCGCCGCCGAGCTGGCCGAGCGGCACGAGGTGGCGACGGTGGACCTGGCCGGGCTGCGGGCCGCCCTCACCGCAGGCGACCCGGGCTACCTGGTGGTGTTCGGGCTGGACGTGCCGGACGCCAGCGAGCTGCCGCCCGAGCTGCTGCGGGCGCTGCTGCTGGAGGGTCCACCCGCCGGGCGGCACCTGCTCGGCTGGTGGCGCACGGCCGGTCCGCTGGTCGGGCTGCTCGGCCCCGAGGGCGAGGTGGACAAGCTGACCGCCGTGGTGGTGACCGACGTGCCGGGCGGCCGGCTGGAGCAGCTCTTCGACCGGCCCGTGTCGTGGCGACCGCGGCCGGGCCGGGCGATGCTCTGGGACGGCCCGGGCGAGCAGGGAACGGTCCTGGTGCCGTTCGGGGAGGAGCCGTCGTGACCGGGCGCGGTGAGGTGGTGGCATGAACGGGGCCGGTACGGCGGTGCCGGCGCCGCGCGCAGGTCGGCCTACGAGCGAGCCGGATCCGGTCGCGGCGGCCTGGGCCGACTACGTGACCGCCGCCCGGCAGCTCGACGGGGTACGCCGGGCCGCGACGACCGCCGCGTCCGCGCAGGCCCGGTCGGTGGCGGCGGCCCGGGAGGAGCTGACCGCGGTGCGGGAGCGGCTCGCTCCGCAGCAGTCGCGGCTGCGTGAGCTGGGGGTGCCGGCGATCTCGCTGGTGCCGACGCCGCCCGAGGTGACCGAGTCGGCCCGGACGATGGCGGGCGGCCCGGCGGCCGTGCTGGCCGCCCTGCGCGGTGCCCGGAACTGGGCGGAGACGGCGGACCACACGCTCGCCGCCCGGGGCCTGCCCCGGCTGGCCCGCTGGCCGGCGCGCCCCCGTAACCTGCTGGTGTACGGGCCGCTGGCGCTGCTGGTCCCGCTGGTCCAGGTGCTGCTCTTCGTCGCCGACGGCACCGGCCCGGCGAGCATCGCGGCGCTGGTGTTCGGGCTGCCGATGCCGGCGGTCGCGTTCATGGTGGGCTGGCTGGCGGTGGGGCGGCTGTTCCGGCCCCGCGCGGAGGACCGGGTGGACCGGACGCCGCGCTTCGGCGCGCTGGTCTGCCTGGTGCCGGCGGTGCTGACCACCGCCGGGCTGGTCCTGGCGATGTTCCCCGGCTGAACCGGCCCGGACCGGCTGCGCGGCGCCACGGGCGAGCCGGGCGTGGTACGACGTCGGCCGCGCCGCCCCGGTACGGAAGCGACGCGGCCGACGGGTGTCGTACAGGTCAGCGCGGGATGATCAGGGACATCGCCTCGGCGCGCGACTTGGCGTCGCGCTGGAAGGTGCCCCGGACCGCTGAGGTGATCGTCTTCGCGCCGGACTTCTGGATGCCGCGCATCGCCATGCACATGTGTTCGCACTCGAGCACCACCACGACGCCGCGCGGGTCCAGCTTGCTCATCAGCAGGTCGGCGATCTGGGAGGTGAGCCGCTCCTGCACCTGCGGCCGGCGGGCGAAGACCTCGACCAGCCGGGCCAGCTTGGACAGCCCGGTGATCCGGCCGTCCGGTCCGGGAATGTAGCCGATGTGCGCGCTGCCCCGGAACGGCAGCAGGTGGTGCTCGCAGAGACTCGTCACGTCGATGTCCCGGACGAGCACCAGCTCCTCATGGTTGGCCTCGAAGGTGGTGCTGAGCACCTGCGCCGGGTCGACCCGCAGGCCGGCGAAGAGCTCGGCGTACGCGCGGGCGACCCGGGCCGGGGTCTGCTGGAGGCCGTCCCGGTCCGGGTCCTCGCCGACGGCGATGAGGATCTCCCGGACCGCCTTCTCGATCCGGGCGAGGTCGACCGTCTCCTCCACCGGGCGCCCGGTCAGCTTGCCGCTGATCAGGCGCGCGGCGACGAAGTCGAGGCCGTCGTCGCCGTCGGGCTCGGTCGCGGAAACGGCCAGCTCCCGGTTGCGGGAGCTGGCCGTCGGGTCGGTGCTCAGTGGTTACCGTCCGAGTTGTTCGTCGAGGGGGATCCACCGACCGCGGCGCCGTCGGCCTGGGCCTGCGCCTTCAGGGCCTCCTTCTCGGCGGGCGTGAGCACGGGCGGCTCGGTGGAGGGCTGGCGCTTGCCGAAGCCGTGGTACGGGGCCATCGGCGGGCGCTTCGCCACCCGGGCGCAGATCCGGGACATGTCGGCGGTGGAGAGGGTCTCCTTCTCCATCAGCTCGAGCACGATGTTGTCCAGGACGTCCCGGTACTCCACCAGGATCTCCCAGGCCTCGTCGTGGGCCAGCTCGATGAGCGCCCGCATCTCGGCGTCGATCTCGGCGGCCACCGCGTCGGAGTAGTCCCGCTCGTGGCCCATGTTGCGACCGAGGAACGGCTCGTCGCCGCTGGTGCCGTACTTGATCGCACCGAGCTTGGAGCTCATGCCGTACTGGGTGATCATCGCGCGGGCCAGCTGGGTGGCCTTCTCGATGTCGTTGCCGGCGCCGGTGGTGGGCTCGTGGAAGACGAGTTCCTCGGCGGCCCGGCCGCCCAGCGCGTACGCCAGGGTGTCGATCATCTCGGCCCGGGTCTGGGTGTACTTGTCCTCGGTGGGCAGGACCAGGGTGTGGCCCAGCGACCGGCCCCGGGACAGGATGGTCACCTTGTGCACCGGCGCGGCGTGCGGCAGCGCCCAGGCGACCAGCGCGTGCCCGCCCTCGTGGTACGCGGTGATCTTCTTCTCCTGGTCGCTCATCACCCGGGTCCGCCGCTGCGGACCGGCGATCACCCGGTCGATCGACTCCTCCAGGGAGTCGTTGGTGATCGCCCGCTGGTCCTTGCGGGCGGTGAGCAGCGCGGCCTCGTTGATCACGTTGGCCAGGTCGGCGCCGCTGAAGCCGGGGGTGCGCCGGGCGACCGAGTCGAGGTCGACATCGGGCGTGAACGGCTTGCCCTTGGCGTGCACCCGCAGGATGGCCTTGCGGCCCTCCATGTCGGGGGCGTCGACCGGGATCTGCCGGTCGAAGCGGCCCGGGCGCAGCAGCGCCGGGTCGAGGATGTCCGGTCGGTTGGTGGCGGCGATCAGGATGACGCCGCCCTTGGTGTCGAAGCCGTCCATCTCGACGAGGAGCTGGTTGAGGGTCTGTTCCCGCTCGTCGTGGCCGCCGCCCATGCCGGCGCCGCGGTGCCGGCCGACCGCGTCGATCTCGTCGACGAAGACGATCGCCGGCGCGTTCGACTTGGCCTGCTCGAAGAGGTCGCGGACCCGGCTGGCGCCGACACCGACGAACATCTCGACGAAGTCCGAGCCGGAGATGGAGTAGAACGGCACCCCCGCCTCGCCGGCGACGGCGCGGGCGAGCAGGGTCTTACCGGTACCGGGCGGGCCGAACAGCAGCACGCCCTTCGGGATCTTGGCGCCCAGGGCCTGGTACTTCGCCGGGTTCTGCAGGAAGTCCTTGATCTCGTGCAGTTCCTCGACGGCCTCGTCCGCCCCGGCCACGTCCGCGAAGGTGGTCTTCGGCGTGTCCTTGGTGATCATCTTCGCCTTGGACTTGCCGAAGTTGAGCACCCGGGAGCCGCCGCCCTGCATCTGCGACATGAAGAACAGCAGCAGGAGCACGAGCAGCGCGATCGGAAGGAGGTTGACCAGCAGGCTGACCCAGACGCTGTCCGACGACACCTTGGTGTCGACCGGGCCGCTGATCCGGCCGCCCGTCTTGGCCTCGCGCACCTCGTTCCAGACCTGGCCGCCGACCTCGTAGGGGAACTGCGCCTCGATCCTGTCGGTGGAGGTGTCGTCGAACTTGGCCTTGTCCTTCAGGTCGAGCTGGAGCGTCTGCTCCTTGTCCTGGAAGACGACCTTCTCGATGCCACCCTTGCTGAGCTGTTCGAGCGCAACGGAAGTGTCCACGCGGTGGTAGCTGGGACCAGCGGTGAACAGCTGACTGAGCACAACGGCGCCGAGGATGACCAGGATGATCCAGACCACCGGTCGGCGGAAGAAACGCGTACGTTCCATGCTGTCGTCGGGCGCCGAGACGCCCGCATCCTCCTGATCGACGTCCTGACCGTCTGATTGGTGTCGCCGCCGCGGGCGGCGGCCGCAGCCGCCGTGCGGGCCGGCCCCGACCCCGGGGCGCGCGAACTGCCGCGCCACGGTCATTCGACGGTACACCGTTCGTGCCAGATGTGAGCTTGCGAGCCTGGCACTTACGCGTACGGCGAACCAAGGTTGGGGCCGACGTGACGGGAACTCCCCGCCCGACCTCCCGACCGCCCGGTCACGCGGACGAGGGGTCGGGCGTGGAGGGTGCCTCCACGCCACCGGCCTCTACCGTAGTCCGAAAGGCTGAGAGCCCGCTGAACGTCCGCTTGACAGCTCGGCGGCCGTACCGCCAGGCGGCCCCGGGTGGTGGCCGGGGCGCTCAGGCGCGGGCGTAGACCTCGGGCTTGAGCACGCCGACGTAGGGCAGTTCGCGGTAGCGCTCGCCGAAGTCGAGGCCGTAGCCGACGACGAACTCGGTCGGGATGTCGAAGCCGACGTACTTCACCGGGACCTGCACCTTCACCGCGTCCGGCTTGCGGAACAGGGCGACCACCTCGACGCTGGCCGCCGAGCGCGACTCCAGGTAACGCAGGAGCCAGGAGAGGGTGAGGCCGGAGTCGACGATGTCCTCGACGACCACCACGTGCCGGCCGGCGATGTCCCGGTCCAGGTCCTTGAGGATCCGGACCACGCCCGAGGAGGTGGTGCCCTGGCCGTAGGAGGAGACAGCCATGAACTCGAGCTCGGCGGGCGGGCCCTGCCGGCCCAGCGCCCGAGCGAAGTCGGCCATGAACATGACCGCGCCCTTGAGCACGCAGACGAGCAGGAGTCCGTCCTCGACGTGCGCGTAGTCCGCCGAGACCTGCTTGGCCAGTTCCGCGGTCTTCTCGCGGATCTGCGCCTCCGAAATGATCACGTGGTCGATGTCGGCGTCGTACCAGGAGCCGTCAGCCATGCTCATAGCCTGCCGTACGGCCGACGGCCACCGTCGGCGGGGCCGCCCCTTTTGGCGCGGTCCCGCCGGGGATTTTCGGCGCGGAAGGCGCAAATCACCTCAGCAGGTACGGGAGCGCCAACGGTTGCCGTCGTCGGTCGGCTTCCAGTCGGCCGAGTCCCGGCTGTCGGCGGTCAGCCCGAGACCACTTGCGACACCGAGGAGCAGCAGGGAGAGAAGAAGCAGTAGAACGATCATGGCGGCGCTCGCTTTCGCGTGATTGATGTCGGTTTCGCCGCCGGTGCGCACCGGACTGGAACCAGTCTGCGGGCCGCTCTGCCGCCCGGACAGTGGCAGGAATGCCATCGGGCATCGATTTCCCGCCACCTCCCGGGTTACCCTCGTCACATGCTCAGATCCGTGGCCGTCGTCGCGCTCGACGAGGTCGCCGCCTTCGAACTCGGCGTGCTCGCCGAGGTGTTCGGCACCGACCGCACCGCCGACGGCTTCCCCGGCTACCGCTTCGACGTCTGCACGGCGGACGGCGCGCCGGTACGCAGCCGCTCCGGCTTCCTGCTCACCCCGCACGCCGACCTGACCCCGGTCGAGGACGCGGACCTGGTCGCCGTGCCCGCGCACGCCGACGGGGCGGCCGTGCCGGAGCCGGTCCTCGCCGCGCTGCGCCGGGCCGCCGATCGGGGCGCCTGGCTGCTCAGCGTCTGCGCCGGCGCGTACGTGCTGGGCGAGGCGGGGCTGCTCGACGGGCGGGACTGCACCACCCACTGGCGGCACGTGGACGACCTGCAACGGCGGTACCCGGCCGCCCGGGTGCGCTGCAACTCGCTGTACGTGCAGGACGGGCGGCTGCTCACCAGCGCCGGCACCGCCGCCGGGATCGACGCCTGCCTGCACCTGGTCCGCCAGGAACACGGCTCGGCCGTCGCCACCCGGCTGGCCCGGCGGATGGTCGTGCCACCGCACCGTGACGGCGGCCAGTCGCAGTACGTCGAGGCGCCGATCGCCAAGGCGCCCGAGGCGCCCACTCTGGAGCCGGTGCTGGAGTGGCTGATGGGGCACCTGGACCGCGCGGTGACCGTGGACGAGCTGGCCGCGCGCGCCGGGATGGCACCGCGGACCTTCGCCCGCCGGTTCCGCGCCGAAACCGGCACCACCCCGCACGACTGGCTGACCAACCAGCGGGTGCTGCTGGCCCGGCGGCTGCTGGAGGAGACCCGGCTGAGCGTGGAGATCGTCGCCGACCAGGTCGGCTTCGGTGACGCCGCCGCGCTGCGGCACCACTTCAGCCGCCGGGTGGGCACCACCCCGCACGCGTACCGGACCACCTTCCGGGAACGCGCCGAGGTCTGATCACCAGCCCAGCATCGCCCCGTCGACCCGGGACTCCGACCCGACGACGTACCCGCCGTAGGGGTGCCGCCAGATCGCCTGCCCGTACCCGAAGGCGGCCGGCTGGTCGGCGACGACGACCTCGTGCCCGCGCGCCCTGAGCGCGGCGGCCAGGTCCGGGTCCAGCTCGGGCTCGACCAGCACGACCCGGCCGGCGTGCCAGTACCAGCGCGGGGTGTCCAGCGCGGCCTGCGGGTCGCGCCCGGCGTCGAGGGTCGCCGAGACGAGCTGTACGTGGCCCTGCGGCTGCATGTGCCCGCCCATCACCCCGAACGGGCCGACCGGCGCGCCGTCCCGGGTCAGGAAACCCGGAATGATGGTGTGGTACGGCCGCTTCGCCGGCCCCACCACGTTCGGATGCTCCGGATCGATCCGGAAGCCGAGGCCCCGGTTCTGCAGGGCGAAGCCGTGGCCGGGCAGCACCACGTGCGAGCCGAAGGCCATGTAGGTGGACTGGATCAGGCTCACCATCATGCCGCCGGAGTCGGCCGTGCAGAGATAGACGGTGCCGCCGCGCTCCGGCTCACCGGCCACCGGCTCGGCCGCCCTGTCGGTGACCAGCGCCCGGCGGGTCGCCGCGTACCCCGGGTCGAGCAGCGCCGCCGTGGGCACCGCAGAGCGCTCCGGGTCGGCGACGTACGCGTGCGCGTCGGCGAAGCCGAGCTTCGTCGCCTCGATCTGCCAGTGCAGCCGCTCCGCGGGCGACAGCGCGGCCAGGTCCACCCCGTCCAGGATCTGCAACGCCAGCAGCGCCGCGATCCCCTGCCCGTTCGGCGGCAGCTCCCACACCTCGTGCCCCCGGTACCGGACGCGAACCGGGTCGACCCACGTCGAGCTGTGCCGCGCGAGGTCACCCCCGGTCAGGAAGCCGCCGGTCCGGGCCGCGTGAGCGTCCAGCGCCCCGGCGATCCGGCCCCGGTAGAAGTCCTCCGCCCGGCTCTCGGCGATCCGGCGCAGCGTGCCGGCCGCATCCGGGTTGCGCCACCACTCACCCCGCCCGGGTGCCCGGCCGTCCACGGTGAACACCCGATCGAACTCGGCGAACTCCTGACCGGTCAGGCCGACGTGCCCGGCAACCCCGTACGCCCAGGTGGCGGCGGTGCCGGGGGCGACCGGAAAGCCGTGCTGGGCGTACCCGATCGCGTCGGTGAAGAGCTCGGCGAACGGCAGCGAGCCGAACCGCTCGTGCAGGTCCCGCCAGCCGGCGGGCGCACCCGGCACGGTCACCGGCAGCCAGCCGCGGGCCGGCATCGCCGGCCCGCCCGCCTGCGCCCCGCCGAGCGCCTCGACCGGCTCCGCGCCGCGCCGGTCCGTCGCCGCCAGCACCAGCTCACGGGTCAGCGCCGCCGGGGACCGCCCGGAGGCGTTCAGCCCGTGCAGCCGCTCGCCGTCCCAGACGATCGCGAAGAGATCGCCGCCGATGTCGTTGGAGGGCGGCTGCACCACGGTCAGGGTGATCGCGGTGGCCAGCGCGGCGTCGACGGCGTTGCCGCCGCGTCGCAGCACGGCCAGGCCCGCCGCAGCCGCGAGCGGCTGGCTGGTCGCGACGGCACCGTTGGGGGCCAGGAGCGGCTGTCGGGGGTACGCCATGCGCCCTGTCTACCGCCTCCGGCGCCTCCCGGCGAGACCCGAACCTCCGGCGGATGCCGGTGCGACTTGCGCCCGGCCAGCCCGCCCCCAGCGTCCGGCGGCCCGCCCCCAGTGGCCCGCGCCCTCCGGCCCGCCCTCAGTGGCCTGCGGCCTGCGCGCCCGCGCCTCCCGGCTTGCCGCAAGTCGGCGAATCCGGCAGGCCGGATCCCCCGGCTCGCCGCATCACGAGTCGATCAAGTGGCCCGGCGGCGGTCCCGGCCCGGTCAGGTGGTCAGGCGGCCCCCCTGGCGGGCGACCGGGATCCCGCCGGGAAGGTGGACCCGGCCCTGACCGTGCCAGTCGGTGACCAAGGCGTCCAGGGCGGCGACGTGCCGGTGCGACAGGGCGGCCGGCGGGGCTCCCAGCTCCCGCGCCCAGACGTGCAGCACCCGGGTGCGTACCGCCTTCGGGAGCGCGGCCAGCGCGGACACCGAGAGGCCGCCCTCGGCCGCCCGCACCGGCCGGGCCACCCACCCTGGGGCTGCGCTGTCCGCCGCCGAAGCGGACCGGGCATTCGGCGCCCGGTCGAGCACCTCCGCTTCGGGCGGCCGGGCGCGGTCGGGCGCCGCCGGGGCGGGCGGCGCGGCAAGCGCGGCGGCGGCCTGGTCGTCGAGGGCGGTGGTGTCGGCCGCGAGCAGACGGGCGGTCCGGGCCAGGTTGTCCACCACCCCCGGGCCGAGCGCGTCCACCAGCGCCGGGAGCAGGTCGGCGCGCACCCGGGACCGGGCGTACGCCGGGTCGGCGTTGTGCGGGTCGTCCCACGGGGTGAGGCCGAGCGCGGCGCACGCCTTGCGGGTGTCCTCCCTGGTCACGTCGAGCAGCGGGCGCAACAGCGGCACTCCGGCCAGCTCGCGGCGCTCCGGCATGCCGGCCAGCCCGCGTGGGCCCGCGCCCCGGGCCAGCGCGAGCAGCACCGTCTCGGCCTGGTCGTCCCGGGTGTGGCCGAGCAGCACCCCGGCGGCGCCGTGGCGGCGCGCGGCGGCGACCAGCGCCTCGTACCGGGCCTCGCGGGCGGCCGCCTCCGGACCGCCGGGCCGTCCGGCGACCTGTACCGCAACCGTCTCTACCGGGTCCAGCCCCAGCTCGCGGGCCCAGCCGGCGACGCCCTCGGCGCGCTCGGCGGAGCCGGGCTGCAGGCCGTGGTCGACGGTCACCAGGCCGGCGCGCCGGCCCAGCCGGGGGGCCACGAAGGCGGTGGCGGCGGCCAACGCCAGCGAGTCGGCGCCGCCGGAACAGGCCACCAGCACCGGCCCGTCCCCGGGCAGCCCGGTCAACGCCCGGCGTACGGCGATCCGCACTGCGGCGACCGGGGCGGCGAGCGGGGCCGCGGCGTCGGGCCCCGTTCGCGACTGCGCGGCTCGCAAACCCGGCTCACTCCTCGCGCTCACAGAGCCAGTCTTCGCTCGCGACTGCGCGGCTCGCAAACCCGGCTCACTCCTCGCGCTCACGGCCTGGGGCGGCTCAGCTGGCGGCCGGGGTGGCCCCGGTCGGCCCGTGCACCCGGGCCACCCAGGCGTCCGGGTCGCCCAGCTCCTCCAGTCGGGGCAGGGTCAGCGGCGAGGCGAAGATCCGGTTGAAGCCGGCCATGCCCACCCTGTCGACCACGCCGTGCACGAACTTGCGACCCTCGGCGTACTGCCGCATCTTGACCTCGATGCCGAGCAGCCGGCGGATCGCCTTCTCCAGCGGGTTGCCGGACTCGCGGCGACGGTTGAACGACGCCCGGATCGACTCGACGCTGGGGATCACCTGCGGCCCGACGCCGTCCATGACGAACTCGGCGTGCCCCTCCAGCAGCGTCATCAGCGCGGTGAGCCGGTCGAGCACGGCCCGCTGCGCCGGCGTCTGCACGATGTCCAGCACGCTGGCCCGGCTCTCCGGGTCCTTCACCGCGTCGGAGAGGGTCGCGACGCCGCGCCGCAGCCGTTCGAGCAGGTGCTCGCCGGCCTGCGCGGCGTCGACGAACGCCTGCACCTCGCTGAGGAAGTACGCGCGCATCCATGGCACCGCGGTGAACTGCGTCCGGTGGGTCACCTCGTGCAGGCAGACCCAGAGCCGGAAGTCCCGAGGGTCGGCGCCCAGCTTCCGCTCCACCTCGACGATGTTCGGCGCCACCAGCAGCAGCTGGCCGGGGTCACCGGCGAAGACCTCGTACTGCCCGAGCACCCGGCCGGAGAGGTATGCCAGCACGGTGCCGGCCTGCACACCGGTGAGCCGGGACCCGACCGCCTCGGTCAGCGGCCCGGGGCGCCGGTCGCCGGAGAGGCGGCTCACCAGCGGTGTGATCACCTCGCGCAGGCCGGCGATGTTCGCCGCGGCCCAGTCCCGCCGGTCCACCACCCTTACCGGCGGGTGGGCGACCTGGGACCGCAGGCCGGTGTAGTCGGCGACGTGCCCGGCCGCCTCCTCGGTCAGCCGTCGCAGCTCGCCGACCACGTCGGTGGCCTCGGCGTACGACACCCGGGGGCCCGACTTGCCCAACGCCCCCGCGGTCGCGGCGGCCAGATCCCAGTCCACGAACTGCGCCATGAACCCACCGTACCCGCGCCGCGACACCCCAACCGGCTATCGACGGCTGTCGCAGCCGCTCAGCGGCAGCCGCATCCGGCCAGCGCGGAGCTGATCCGGTCGAGCGCCTCGCGGGTCGCGTCGAGGGTGCCCGCCGGGGCCCGGTCGGTGAGCACGGCGAAGGTGAGCAGCCGGCCGTCGGCCGTGGTGACCAGGCCGGCGATGGCACTGACCCCGGTCAGCGTCCCGGTCTTGGCCCGGACCACGCCGGCCCCGGCCCTCGTCGCCGAATCCTGGTAGCGGTCGTCGAGGGTGCCGGACCAGCCGCCGACCGGCAGGCCGCCGAAGATCGCCGCCAGCTCGGGGTGGCTGCCGTTGCCGGCGAGGGTGATCAGGTCGGTGAGCAGGGACGGGCTGATCCGGTTGGTCCGGGACAACCCGCTGCCGTCGGCCAGGCTGATCTCGTCGGCCGGCAGCCCCAGCTCGCCGAGCACCTGGCCGGTGGCGGCCGCACCACCGGCGAAGGAGGCCGGCTTGCCCTTCGCGAGCGCCACCTGCCGGGCCATGTACTCGGCGATCACGTTGTCGCTGTCGCTGATCATGATGTCGACCAGGCGGACCAACGGCAGCGACTGGACCTTGCCCAGCTCCGTACCGGGCGTGCCGGCGGCCCCGCCGGAGGCGGCGGGCGCGTTGCCGCGTTTCACCTCGGCGGCGTCGCCGGAGAGCCCGAGCAGCTTCGCGAACTGACGGCCGGCGGTCAGGTCCGGTTGGGGGACCCGCTCCGCCATGCCGTGGGTGTCGTCGAAGGTCTCCCGGGCCCGCTTCGGGTCGCGCCGGGCCCCGTCGGTGGTCAGTGCGGTGATCGCCGCGCCGAAGCCACCGGTGGGAATGTCGTCGTCCCAGCCGGGCCCGTACACCTGGCCGGTGAACAGGGACGAGTCGACGATGACCTTGGTCGGTGCGGTTTCGCCGAGCGCCTTGCGCACCTGCGCGGCGAGGTCGTCCAGCCGGGCCGCGCCCGGGTAGAAGCCGTTCTTGTCCACGGCAAGGGTCGGGTCGCCGCCGCCGACCAGGATCACCTCGCCGGGGTTCGCACCGACCACCGCTCGGGTGGGGATCCGGTACGCCGGGCCCCGGGCCGCCAGCACGGCGACCCCGGTGGCCAGCTTCGTCACCGAGGCGGGGACGGTCGGGGTGTCCTGCCCGCGGCCGTAGAGCGCGTCGCCGGTGGCCACGTCGGCCACCGAGATGTTCACCCGCTCGCCGAGCGCGGCTGCGCCGACCAGCGGTTCGAGCGCGGCGCGTACACCGTCGGGGGTGGGCGTCGGGGCGTTGGGGTCGGCGGCGGCGAGCACCTCCGGCGGGGCGGGCTCGGGCGTTCCGGCGCTGGCGGTCGGCGCGGCGGCCTCACCGCCCAACCAGCCGGCCACCGGTCCGGGCCGGACCACAGCCAGCCCGACGGCGGCCACCGCGATCACCAGGACGGCGGCCAGTACCGCCAGCAGCCGGCCCCGGCCCCGGCCGGCGGGCGCGGGCGGCGGCGGGGCGGCGCCGGAGGGTGGGACCGGCGGGCTCACCGGGATCCCGCCGGGCGCCTCGGGCGCCGGCCAATTCGTCGGGGCGGCCGGACCGGCGGCGTATTGTCGCGGATCGGCGCGGCCCACCGGGCCGTACGCGGAGGGATCGGCGCGGCCGACCGGATCGGGACCGTACGCGGAGGGATCGGCGCGGCCGACCAGGGCGGATCCGGCGGCGGGTGCGGAGCGTCCGGCGGGATCGACCCCCGGTATCCGTACCCGTCCGGTGGCACCGCCGGGAGCGGAACCGCCGGACTTCCGCCCGTCAACCCCTTCGGGGCGGTAGTGTGAATCTTCCCTCCCCATGACCCCCTCCTCCCCCGCTCAAACACGCCTTGGGTGACACTACTTCGGTCCGAACACTATGCGGCGGCCGGAGCCGACGGGGGTCGTTCACCCGCGCGGGGGGCGGCGCCACTGGTTTCCGTTAGCCAGCGTGGGCAAACGAGGGAGCGTGGAAGATGGATTTCGACGTCACGGTTGAGATCCCGAAGGGTCACCGCAACAAGTACGAGGTGGACCACGTGACCGGCCGGATCCGGCTGGACCGCACCCTCTTCACCTCCACGCAGTACCCGGCCGACTACGGCTTCATCGAGGGCACCCTGGGCGAGGACGGCGACCCGCTGGACGCCCTGGTGCTGGTCCCCGAACCCACCTTCCCCGGCTGCCTGATCCGCTGCCGCACCATCGGCATGTTCCGGATGACGGACGAGAAGGGCGGCGACGACAAGGTCCTCTGCGTCCCCTACGAGGATCCGCGCCAGGAGCACCTGCGGGACATCCACCACCTGGGCGAGTTCGACCGGCTGGAGATCCAGCACTTCTTCGAGGTGTACAAGGACCTGGAGCCGGGCAAGTCGGTCGAGGGCGCGACCTGGGTGGGCCGTACCGAGGCCGAGGCCGAGATCGTGGCGTCCTTCCGGCGGGCCAAGGAGGCCGAGGAGCGCGGCGAGACGCTGCACTGACCTGACCTGCGTCGACGGGCCCGGG
>NZ_JBJZOG010000078.1:0-30809 GCF_047200535.1 Micromonospora mangrovicola
GGGCCAGGGCGGGCCGGAGGCCCGGGACGGGCAGCTCGAGCAGGTCGGGGCGGGCCGGGCCGGCGAGCCCGAGCGGTGGAGGCCCTTCGATGCTGCTCGGTAGGCTCCGGATCCGGGGCAAGCTCGCCCTACTGGTGATCATTCCGCTGCTCAGCATGGCCGGACTGGCCGTGCCGGTGGTCCTGGACCGGGTGGCCGCCGCCCAACGGGCCGCCGACACCGCGCACACCGTCCGTACGGCCAGCCGGATCGGCAGCCTGGTGCAGGACCTCCAGCAGGAACGGCTGCTCTCGGTGGGGCTGCTGCTCGGCCGGGTGACCCGGTCCGAGCTGATCCAGAAATCCACCACCGTGGACGACCGGGTCGCCGACCTCCGGTCGGAGTCGCTGCCGCGCCCGGTCGCCACCGCCCTCGACGAGGTACGCGAGCTCGCCGACCTGCGTACCGCCGTGCTCGCCGGCCGGGCCACGCCGACCCAGATCCTCGACACGTTCGGCGCGGTGGACATGGCGCTGATTGAGGCGCTGCACCTGCCGATGCAGGTGGACACCAACACCTCGGCCGGCCGGCAGGTGCTGGCGCTGGACGCGCTGCTGCGCGCCGACGAAGGGCTGGGCGCCTGCGCGACGCTGATCGTGCTGGTCAAAGCGACCGGCGACGCCAAGGCGGCCGCCGCGTACATCGCCTGCATGGCGGCGTTGCAGGTCGACAACCAGCGGTTCCGCAAGCTGATCACGCCGGAGCAGTACCAGTTGGCCATGCTGGACGACGCGGCGGTGGCGGCGCGGACCAGCCCGACTTTCCTCACCGACAGCGTGAAGGACCCGGTGGCGGCGATCGCGGCGGTGCCGCTGGACGCGCTCTTCCCCTCGGTCCGGTCGATGATCACGCTCGGCCAGTTCGTGGAGAAGAAGATCGTCGCGGACGTCATCGCCGAAACCACCACCGAGCAGCGGAAGGCGCTCACCGCCGCATGGCTGGTCGGCGCGGCGGCCGCGCTGGTCCTGCTCATCGTGGTGCTGCTCAGCGTGGCCGTGGCCCGGACGGTGGCCCGACCGCTGACCCGGCTCACCCGTTCCGCCGACCGGGTGGCCCGGGTCGCCGAGGCCGAACTGACCCGGGTGGTCGACGACGAGGCGGAATCCGCACAGCCGGTCCGTCTCGACCCGGTCGACATCCGGGCCCGGGACGAGATCGGCGACCTGGCCCGCGCCTTCGAGCGGGTGCAGCGCACCGCGGCCCGGCTGGTCGAACGGCAGGTGGCCGGCCGCCGCAACGTGGCACAGATGTTCGGCCACGTCGGCCATCGTACGCAGAACCTGGTCGGCCGGCAGATCGCCCTGATCGACCGGCTGGAACGGCAGGAGACCGACCCGGGCCGGCTGGAGCACCTGTACCGGCTGGACCACATCTCCAGCCGGCTGCGCCGCAACGCCGGCAGCCTGGTGGTGCTCTCCGGCGCCGACGGCACCGACGGGCACGTCGCCCCGGTGCCGCTCGCCGACGCGGTCCGCCTCGCACTCGGCGAGATCGAGAACTACACGCGGGTCGACGTGCAGGTCCCGCCCGGAGTGTCGGCCGCGCCGGCCATCGGCGGCGACCTGGTGCTGGCCCTGGCCGAGCTGATGGAGAACGCCACCGTCTTCTCGCCACCGCACACCCGGGTGGTGGTGGCCGGCGAACTCACCGACGGCGGCGCCCGGCTCTCCGTTGTGGACCGGGGCATCGGTATGAGTGAGGTGCGCCTGACCGAGGAGAACGCCCGGCTCACCCGCCGGGAACGGCTCGACCTGGCCCCGACCGAGGTGCTCGGGCTCTTCGTGGTGGGTCGGCTGGCCCGCCGCCACGGCTGGACGGTCGACCTGGTGCCGACCGCCGGTGGCGGGCTGACCGCGCGCCTGGAGATCCCCGCGGCCCTGCTGGTGGTCCGCCGGCCCGAACGGGCCGGGGTCACCGTGGCGCGGGCCGCCGTGCCAGCCCGGGACCGGCGCTCCCTCCCCGCGCCGGTCCGGCCCCCGGCGGCCCCGGCCGCGTCGGTCGCCTCGACCGGCCGGGCCGCCGACGAGCCGGCACCGTTCGACCAGGTGCTGCTGGGCCGGGCCACCCGCAGCATCGAGACCGGGCAACCCTGGAACGCCTTCGACGCCGGCGGCGAGCCGGCGGCGCCCACGACGGAGGCGGGGACCGGTCCGGCGGCTTCGCCGGCCGTCGACGTGCCGCCCGCTGCGGTGGTGGCGGACGGGCCGGGCGGAACCGGCGCGGTCCCGGGCACCGCACACCCCACCGCCGCACCGCCCGCCTGGCCGACCCTCGCCGGAGCGCCGCCCGCCTGGCCGACCACGGCCGCTCCGGCGGCCCCCGGGGCGCGGTCGGTCATCCGGCAGCGCGTCCCCGGTGCGAGCCCGCCGGCGAGCGCTCCGGCGGTCGGGCCGGTGGACATCGCCACCGCCGAGCCGGCCGACGTCCGCGCCCTGGTCGAGGCGTTCCAGGACGGGGTACGCCGGGCCCAGGGCGACACCGGCCCGGTCACGCCCACCCCCGGCCGGCCACGACTCAGCCAGCGCGTGCCGGGGGCGAACCTGTTCGGCTCCCCGTTCCAGGCCGCGCCCCCGACCAGCCCGCACCCGGGAGACCCGGCCGAGGTCCGCAACCTCATCACCCAGTTCGAGGCGGGCGTCGCCCGCGCCCTGCGCGAAGTCAGTCCAGACCGCCGCTACGAAGAGGATCCATCACGGTGACCAGCCCCTTCCTGCACGACAACGCCGACCAGAACACCGTCGCGGACCTCAGCCCCGAGGCGCGCACCTTCAACTGGCTGCTCGACTCGTTCACCTCCAGCACGGCTGGCGTCATGGAGGCGATCGCGGTCTCCTCCGACGGGCTGCTGATGGCCATGTCCGCCATCAAGGACCGGTCCAACGCGGAGCGGCTCGCCGCCGTGGTCTCCGGCATGACCAGCCTGGCCGGCGGCGCCGCGAGCTGGTACGCGCTGGGCGGCCTCAACCGGGTGATCGTGGACATGGCCGAGGGCTACCTGCTGATCAGCGCGATCAGCAGCGGCTCGGTGCTCGGGGTGGTCGCCGACCGCTCGGCCAACCTCGGCACCGTGGCGTACGAGATGACGCTCTTCGCGGGCCGGGCCGGCGGGGCGCTGAGCCCGAAGTTGATCGCCGAACTGAAGAACGCCGTCCAGCAATGACGCCGGAGCTGGCCGGCGGGGACCCGGATCCGGAACCCGAGGTCGGGGTCCGCCCGTACCTGCGCTCGTCCGCCCCCGGCGGAAACGCGGACGAGGGCGGCACCAAACCCCCCGGCCCGCGACCGTTCGTGCTGACCGCCGGCCGGGTGGCCGGCGACCCGGCGATCGGGCTGGAGACCCAGGTGACCGCCCGGCCGGAGAGCGGCTCGTGGGCGATCCTCGCCCGGCTCGACCCGGAACTTCAGGCCATCGTCGCCCTCTGCGCCGAGCCGATCTCGATCGCCGAGCTCTCCGCCCGCACCCGGATGCACTTCGGCGTGACCCGGGTGCTGGTCGGTGACCTGCGGGCCGCCGGTCACCTCGACGTGCACGTCGGGCACGTCGACGACGCCCTCGACCCCGACATCATCCTGCGAGTGATTGATGGACTCCGTGCGATCTCCTGATTGGCCGGCCGCCGCCGCGGGCGGTCCGGCCGCGAACAGCGCCGCCGCCCGGTACACCGGTCCGCACACTCCGGCACCGGCCGCGCCGCCGGCGCCGCCGGCGCACCGGCCGCCAGTGGTCGCCGCGCGGGTCCCCGGCAGCCCTCCGGTCGCCCGCCCGCCGATCCCGGTGAAGATCCTCATCGCCGGCGGCTTCGGGGTCGGCAAGACCACCGCGGTGGGCGCGATCTCCGAGATCGCCCCGCTCACCACCGAGGCGGAGATGACCAGCGCCGGCATCGGGGTCGACGAACCGGCCTCCGGCTCCTTGAAGACCACCACCACGGTGGCGATGGATTTCGGCTGCGTGACCATCGACCGCAGCCTCAAGCTCTACCTCTTCGGTACGCCCGGCCAGGCCCGCTTCGGCTTCATGTGGGACGACCTGGCCCGGGGCGCGCTCGGCGCGCTGGTGGTGGTGGACAGCACGCGGCTCGACGACTGCTATCCGGCGATCGACTACTTCGAGCGGTCCGGGTTGCCCTTCGCGGTCGGGCTGAACGCCTTCGACGGCCGGTTGGCCCTCGACCTGCCCTCGATCCGCTGGGCACTCGCGATCGGCGGGCACGTGCCGCTGGTGCAGTTCGACGCCCGGGACCGGCTCTCGGTACGGGACGCGCTGCTGGTCGTCCTGGACCGGGCACTGGACCGGGTGACCCGGGACCTGGGTGGCTGAACCGGGCGTCGCTGGGATCCGTTTCCACGGAAGGGGTGGACGTGATGAGAGGGGACCTGGACGAGACACTGGCCCGGCTGGCGCGCCGCGAGGAGACGCTGCGCCGCCGGGGAAACGTGCCCGAGGAGGAACCCGACCGTGACCAGGACGGCGCGGTGGCGGCGCGGGACCGGCGGGAGGGGCACGGCGCGTACCGGCTGCGCGGAGGGAC
Organism: Micromonospora mangrovicola; assembly: GCF_047200535.1. Lineage (NCBI taxonomy): Bacteria > Bacillati > Actinomycetota > Actinomycetes > Micromonosporales > Micromonosporaceae > Micromonospora > Micromonospora mangrovicola. The sequence goes on from NZ_JBJZOG010000078.1 coordinate 4,572, forward strand.
CCGCCCGGAGCGGCGGGACCCGGTCGAGGAGGTCGCCGAGGCGGTCCGCCGGGTGGTCGCCGAGCACCCCGGGCTGGCGGTGAACCTGCGGGTGGAGCAGGGCGGGCAGGCGTACCCGCTGCGGGTCTCCTGGTCGGGCCCGGAGGTGACGGTCGGTCCGGCGGCCGCGCCGCCGCCGGCCTGGCCGATGTCGGTCAAGACCGTGCCCGCGCCCGGACACGACGGGATGGCCGTCGACCCGGCCGCCCGGCTGGCCGAGCTGATCCGGCACGACCCGTCGCTGCTGGAGGACACCGGCCCGCGCTGAACCGCCGCGACACGGCGCGGGCACGAGGTGGTGCCGGCGGCTACTGTCGGGCGGGTGGCGGAACCCGACCTGACCCTCACCGCGAGCCTGCGGCCGGCGGCGCTGGACGCCCGGCGCGGCGTGGTGCGCCTGCACCCGGAGGTGCTGACCGCGCTGGCGCTACGCCCCGGCGACCCGGTACGACTGGCGGGCCGGCGGGTGACCGCCGGCGTCGTGGCCCCGGCCGAGCCGACCGCGAGCACCGCCCTGCTCTACGCCGACGACCTGCTGCTGGGCAACCTCGGCATCCGGGACGGCGGGCAGGTGACGGTGAGCCCGCTGCCGGTCACCCCGGCCCGCCGGGTGACCCTCGCCGGGCCGGTCGCGGTGGTCGCCGCGGTATCCCCGGAAATGCTCCGCCTCGCCCTGCTCGGCAAGGTGGTGACCGCCGGGGACGACGTCTCGCTGCTGCCCCAGGACGTGCTCCCCGACGCCGCGGTCCGCGCTCTGGTCGAGGCCGCCCGGCGCAGCCTCGCCAACTCCGTCGGGTACGCCTGGACCAGCACCCTGCTCACCGTGGTCGCCGTCGAGCCGGGGACGGGCGCGCTGGTCACCATGGACACCGTGGTCGGGTGGGAGCACGGGCCGGCCACCCGCGGCTCCGGCCCGGCCGAGCAGGACGCCGCCGGCCGGCTTACCGGGGAGCGGGGGTCGGGAGCGACCTCCCGCACCGGCCCGGCCTCCCCGGGCGGCGCGGCGGGCGCCACCGGCCCGGGTGCGTCGCCCGGTACATCCGGGACCGGGATGGAGTCGGCGGCCCTCGCCCTGGTCGGCCCCGAGGACGCCCCGGACGTGGACGAGCTGCCCGGGCTGCGCGGCCAGGCCGAGGAGCTGACCGAACTGCTCGACCTGGGCTTCCACCACCGGGAGGTGCTGAGCCGGCTCGGCACCACCGTCTCGCTGGGCGTGCTGCTCAGCGGTCCGGCCGGCTCCGGCAAGTCGGCGCTGGTCCGCGCGGTCGCCGCCCGGGTAGGCGCCCGAGTGTGCCCGGTCTGGGCCCCCGAGCTGGCCGCGCTGAGCAACGACGCGGCGGCCCGCCGGCTGCGCTCGGCCGGCGAGGCGGTACGCGCCGGCCACCCCGCCGTCCTGCTGGTCACCGACGTGGAGGCCCTCGCCCCGGCGGACGAGCCGGGTCCGGTGGCCACGGTCTTCCGGCAGGTCGTCGCCGATGCGGTCCGGGCCGGGGTGGCCGTGCTCTGCACCACCGGCCGGCCCGAGGCGGTGGATCCCGCGCTGCGCGCCCCGGACCTGCTCTCGCTCCGGATCACCGTCCCGCTGCCCGACCACGCGCTGCGCCGGGAGCAGTTGACCGTGCTCACCCGGCAGGTGCCGCTCGCCGAGGACGTCCGGCTGGACGAGGTGGCCGGGCGTACGCCGGGGTTCGTCGCCGCCGACCTGGCCGCGCTGGTCCGCGAGGCCGGGGTGCGGGCGGCGCTGCGGCAGAAGGCAGCCGAGACGCCGACGGTGGCGATGGCGGACTTCGCCGCCGCGCTGGAGGTGGTCCGGCCCACCACGATGGCGGCGTCCACCCTGGAGCTGGCCTCGGTCACCCTGGCCGATGTCGGCGGATTGCCCGAGGTCAAGGAGACGTTGACCGAGTCCGTGCTCTGGCCGCTGACCTATCCGGACACCTTCGCCCGGCTGGGGGTGACCCCGCCGCGCGGGGTGCTGCTCTACGGGCCGCCGGGCTGCGGCAAGACCTACCTGGTGACCGCCCTGGCCGGTTCCGGGCGGGCCAACGTGCTGTCGGTGAAGGGCGCGGAGCTGCTCTCCAAGTGGGTGGGGGAGAGCGAGCGCGCGGTCCGCGAGCTGTTCCGCCGGGCCCGCGAGGCCGCACCCACCCTGGTCTTCCTGGACGAGGTGGACGCGCTCGCGCCGGTCCGCGGCCAGGCCACCGACGGGGGTACGACCGACCGGGTGGTGGCCGCGCTGCTCACCGAGCTGGACGGGGTGGAGGCACTGCGCAACGTGGTGGTGGTCGGGGCGACGAACCGGCCCGACCTGGTCGACCCGGCACTCCTCCGCCCGGGGCGGCTGGAGCGGCTGGTGTACGTGCCGCCGCCGGACGGTCCGGCGCGGGCGGAGATCCTGCGGGCGGCGTCCCGCGACGTTCCGCTCGCGTCCGACGTGGACCTGGCCACGCTCGGTGCGGAGCTGGAGGGCTTCTCGGCGGCCGACTGCGCGGCCCTGGTCCGCGAGGCGGCGCTCGCCGCGATGCGCGAGTCGCTGACCGCCACCTCGGTCACCGCCGCGCACGTCGGGGTGGCCCGTACCCGCGTCCGCCCCTCCCTCGACCCGGCCCAGCTGGCCCACCTCGCCGCCTACGCCGCCGCCCACCGGTGACCCGGCGGCCGGGGTGGGTCAGTCGGTCGGGAGGAGGGGACCCAGCGGGCCCAGGTCGAGGTTGAGGTCCTCGGGGGCCAGGCCGAAGTACTCGCGGAGCTGGGTCATCTGATCCTCCAGCGCCATCAGCGTGGTGCCGACCCGCTCGATCTGCTCCTCGCTGAGGTCGCCGAGGTCGACCCGGCGCAACGCCTGCCGTTCCATCAGCTGCCGCAGCAGCTCGACGACGGTGAGCACCAGGCTGGCCAGCCCCCGCTCGACGGAGTCCTGGTCGACGGCGAGCCGGCGGTCCAGCGGCCGGACCCGGGGCGCCTGCCACTGCGGCTCCCCCAGTGCCGCAGCCAGCTCGGCCGCCTCGTCCCGGCCCGTCACGGCTCGACCTCCAGGGTCGCCGGGGCGGGCGGGGCGAGCGCGCCGACCGACGCGATCAGGGCCCGCAGCGAGATGCGGACCAGATCCACGTCGGCGATGGCCAGGGTGATGTCCCCGGTGATCACCACGCCGGTGGCGAGGACCCGGTCGAGCAGGTCGACCAGGGCCACCGGACGGTGGGCCAGCGGGCCGTCGGCGCTGCTCGGCGCCAGCGACGTCACGCCCATGTCGGCTCCGCCGAGGGTTCCGCCACGAAGGAGTACGGCGGCCAGGGGCCGGTCGGCTCCAGCCGGATCTCCGGGTGCCGGTCGGCCAGTTCGCGTACCAGCGCGGCGAAGCCGTCCAGCCGGTCCCGGTCGACGAGGTACGCGCCGTTGAGCACCATCGCGGTCGGCGCGCCGGAGAGCCGCCGGTCCTGCGGGGCGTGCCGGCGGGCGGTCACCGCGTGTCCGGCGAGGGCGGCGTGCACGGCGGCCGCCGCGTCGGCGGCGATCCGCTGTCCCTCCTCCCGGGCGGTGAGCTGGGCCCGCCGCCGCCGCAGGTACACCGCACCGGCCCCGCCCCCGCCGACGGGTCTCCCGGCGGGTGGCGTCGCGCCGGGGATCACGTACCCCTTGACGCCCCACTCCTCGCGACCGGCGAGCCGGGCCAGCGTGCCGGCCAGCTCCGCGTACCGTTCGACCAGCACCCCGGCCACCCGCTCGTCGTCCCGGTGCACGGTGGCCAGCCGCGCCGGCACCACCGCACCGGCCCGGGTCAGCGCGTCCACCACGGCGTGGTGCGCCCGGGCGGCCCGCTCCAGCCAGGCCAGGTCCTCCAGGTTGCGCCGCAGCGCCTCCTCGCCGTACTCGGCGAGCGGGACGTCGCTCACCACGGCGGCCAGGCCGGCGGCGCCCACCGTCCGGACCGGCGTGCCGGCGACGCCGGTGGTCCCGGCCGGCGCCGCCGTCGTCGCGGCGACCACCCCGTGCAGCCAGACACCGGTCCCGGCCCCCGGCACCGCCGGGGTCGGCTCAGCCGTCGTACTCATCCCGCTCCTTCCTCGCGGCCCGCGCGGCCGCCCGGGGCCGCCGGGCCGCCTCGACCTGTTCCGGGTCGCGCGGCCCCGGCTCGACCGGTGGGCGGGCCCGGGAGCTGAGCCACGGGTCGTGCTCCCACCAGTCGATGCCGATCTGCCGCGCGGTGTCCACGGAGGCGATCACCAGCCGCAGCTTCAGGGTCAGCAGTTCGATGTCGAGCAGGCTGACCCGGATGTCACCGGCGATGACGATGCCCCGGTCGAGGACGCGTTCGAGGATGTCGCCCAGGTTCGCCGGTTCGTGCCCGGCCGGCAGCACCTGGCCGGAGTTCTGCACCACCGAGGGTGTCTGCTGCGGTTCGGTCATCTCAGCCCCCGTCCGCCTTGCCCCGCTGGTAGCGGCGCGTCCGCCGGTAGCCGAGCAGGCTGCCACTCAGGTCCAGCTCCACCTCGTAGAGGCCGAGCAGGTCGGTCGAGGCGGGGATCCGGTGGTCCTCGACCACCTCCACCCCGACCTGCCAGCCGTCGTCGGTGGGCTGGATCGAGGTGACCCCCTGCGGGTCCTTGCCGGTCAGCCCGGCGATCTGGCGCAGCCCCTCCCGGGCCGCCTCGGCTGCACTGATCTCCTCATAGTCGTCCTCGTCGACGTACCGGCCCTGGTCCCGGTCGCCCTGGTCGCGCCACCGCTCGCGGTCGTCGCGGGTGCGTGCTGCTGTCATCTCAACTCCCTAGCCCCGGTCCCGATCAGCCCGACGGTCGACGCGCCGCCGCCGGCCGGCCGGCGACCGCCGACCGGTGCCGGTCGTGTCCCCGGACGGACCGGCACCAGGGGCCGGCGGGGTGAGCCGGTCCAGGACCTGCTGATGCTCCCGGTCCCGCTCCGCCGTCGTGATCTCGCCGGCCGCCGCCGCCCGGTCCAGCTCCTCCAGCTCCCGCCGGACGTTGACCGGGTTGTGCTGCTGCGACTCCGCCTCCCGGCCGATCACCTTGGCCAGCGAGGTGAGCCCCCGCACCGGGGCGTACGGCAGGGTCAGCAGACCCCAGAGGATGTCCACGGATCACTCCACCAACTGGTGCGCGCTGACGAAGTCGTACGGGGCGAGCGGACCGCGCAGCCGCGCCCGGATCAGGTCGCGCCGCTGCTCGGCGAACTCCTCCACCGCCCGGACGAACTCCTCCTCGTCGTCCGCGCCGACCAGGAAGGCGACGTTCACCGCGTCCAGCTCGTGGCTGGGCGGCCGCGCCACGTTCGCCACCGTGTGCCGGCCCACCGCCTCGATCAGGGACCGATTCTCCGCCTCCCGGCGCAGCTCGACCGCTTGGCCGATCATCTCGCCGAGTCGGATCCGCTGCTCCCGGCTCTCCGCTTCCGACCGGCCGCGCACCTGGTCGGCTAGCGCCGCGGCGGAGGCGTTCTCGGCCAGGAAGCCGCCGACGACAGCGGACTCGTCGAAGCGCCCGTGCACGATGTACTGGCGGCGGTTCTCCAGCTCGTCCAGGGCGCCGGCGAACCGGTCGTGGTGCGCCTCCAGCAGCTCGTCCACCGCGTCCTCGCCGGTCACCACCGTGCCGAACCGGACCGGCAGCACCGGCGCGACCTCCGCCGTGCCGTTCAGCAGCTGCTCGTACGCGGTGAGGTCGGCCGGCCGGCCCATCGGCTCCTCCAGCCCGACCGCGCTGACCAGCGCGGCGAGTTCGCCGTGCCGGATCACGGTGACCGCACCCGGCGGGTTGCCCACCCCTTCCGCGTCCGGGGTGGTTTCCACATCGGACGGCACGATGCCGTAGATGAAAAGTCCGTTCGTATCGGCCATGTCAGCGCTCCTTCTCCCGGCTGCGGCGCGGCCGGGGGCGGTCGGCGTCCCGGTCGCCCAGCGAGTCCACCACCGCGCCGCTGATCTCCTTCGCCGCCTTGCCCAGGCCGGACACCGCCTTGCCCTTGGCGGCCCCGCCGGCGACGTCGCCCACCAGGTCCGGCAGTCCCTTCTGGTCCTCCGGCGTGATGCTCAGCCGGTCGACCGCCTCGGCGAACCGGAGGTACGTCTCCACGCTGGCGATCACGATCCGGGCGTTGACCTCCAGGAGCTGGATGCCGACCACGGCGACCGAGACCTGCGCGTCGATCACCACGCCCTTGTCCAGCACCGTCTCCACGACGTCGGCGAGGGTCCCCCCGCCACCGCCGCCGGTGCGTTCCAGGGCGCCGCCGGGCTGATCTGTCGTCGCCGCGACCGTCATCAGTCACGCTCCTCACGTCGGCGACGGACCACCGGCCGTCGGGGGGCCTCCGGGGCACGTCGGGTCGGGCGGGCCCGCTCCTCGCGGGGTTCCCGCTCCTCCCGGGCGCGGCGGGCGCGCTCGGGCTGCCGGCGGCGCGGCGGCGGCTGTTCCTCCTCCTCGGGCTCCTCGGCGTACTCCGCGTCGTCGTAGTCGTCGCCCTCGTCGTAGTCGTCGTACTCCTCGTCCTCCTCCTCGGGCGGACGGCGGCGCTGGGCGGGACGGCGACGGCCACGCTCGGCGGGCCGGCGCTTCTCCTCGGGCTGTTCCTCGGGCTCCTCGGCGCGGCCCTGCTCCTGCTGCTCGCGGGCCGCCTGCTCCTCGCGGAGCGCGGTCTCGCGGTCCTTGACCACCTGGGAGTCCTCGATCTCGCCGCGCCAGCCCTCGACGGAGTCGGGGTCGAGCACGGTCTGCGTCATCACGTGCCGGACGAAGTGCTTCAACTCCAGCCGCACCCGGCGGCCCTGGGCGCGCCAGAGGTTGCCGGTGTGCTCGAAGAGGCCCTGCGGGTGGTACTCCAGCACCACGAGGATCTTCGTCAGCCCGGGGCCGACCTCGTGGAAGCTGACCGTGCCGTCGACCGAGCCCTTCTCGCCCTTGGACCGCCAGTGGATGAGCCGGTCCGGGATCTGCCGGACGATCGTCGACTCCCAGCTCCGGTGCGACCAGAAGACCTGGGCCTTCCAGGTCATCTTCTCGTCGGAGTCGCAGTCGGCCTGCTCCACCTTCTTCATGAAGCTGGGGAAGTCGCCGAAGGTGGTCCACTGGTCGTAGGCGAGCCGGACCGGCACACCGACCTCGATGGTCTCGACGATGTTGGTGACCTTGACCTTCTTGCCGTCGCCCTTGCCGCCCTTGCCGCCGCCGAACGCCGACATCAACTTCTCCTTACCGCCGGCCAGGCCGGCATGGAACATCGCCCGGACCGGCGAGTCGCCCTCGGCGAGCTTCTGTGCGCCGGTGGCGGCGGCGATCAGACCGGGACCGCCGCCATGCTTCGCGTACTCGCTGAGCCGGCCGGTCGCCCCGGTGATCCGCTCGGTGACCACCTGCACGGCCCGCTCCCCGATCGCCGAGGCGAGGTTGCGCAGCTCGCCGCCGAGCTGGTCGCGCGCCTTGTCGGCAAGGCTGTTGGTGGCCATGGTCACCGCCCCCGCCGCCGGCGCGCGGGGGCCGGCTGCTCGGCCCGGTCCTCGTCGTCCCGCGCCTCGGGCTGCTCGTCGAGTTCCTGTTCCTCGTCCGGGGCCGAGTGCTCCTCGGTCTCCAGCTCCCCGATCTCCGGCTCCTCGCCGGCCGGGCCGGCGGACCCGCGGCGCAGCGCGTCGGCGCTGCCGCGCAGCCTGCCGCTGAGCGCGTCGATCCCGCTGCCGGCGGCGGCGCTCGCCGCCGCCTTGCCGGCCGTGGCGAGCGGGCCGCCCAGCTTGGTGAGGTTGCTCAGTTGGGGATTCACGTTCAACAGGTCGGTGGCGACCTTCTTCAGCCCGCCGGGCTGCTGGCTGGCGCGACCGGCGGCCACCGCGGCGGCCAGGGTGAGGGCGGTACGCAGCTTCCTCCGGCGGCCGAGGACGTAGCCGAAACCGACCGCAAGCGCGATCCGAGCTCCGCTCTTCATCAGTTCTCCTTCGCTCCCCGGCGGAAGCGGACACCTCTGGGTGGCGCAGGCCCGGAAAACTGCTACCGGGGATCAGCGGAAATGGGCCTGCGACCGGCGTCCCGAATCAGCGGACCCGGCCGGCAGTACCCGCCACGTCACCCACAAAACATTCCCCGGCAATTCCGGCCGTTACGGGGGCAGACGGAGAGACAATCGGACGACGCGGGGTATATAGTTCGCAAAACGGACAGGCGAACCGAGCTGAGCAGGAGGAAGGAGATAGTTGCCCGAAGACAATCAAAACGTCAGCGCGCCGGCAGCACTGAATCCAGACACATTTTTGCGCGAACCTTGCCGCCATTGTCGCGCAATTCCGCGCCGCATTCTTTCAGAACCGAGATTGCACCGAGATTCTTCGGGGTCGTCTCGGCCACGACCGTGTGCATCCCGGCTGCGGCGGCGGCATTCAACAGCTCACGCAGCGCGGCCGCGCCGAGCCCCTGACCCCGCGCGGAGCGCCCGAGCCACATCCCGGTCTCCACCGCCCCCGGCTCGTCACACCGGGTCATCCGCACCATGCCGACCACCTCGCCGCCGGCGACGATCGCGTACATCCGGGTGCGGGTCGGACCGTCCAGGCCGCCGAAGCTGGCCCGGTAGAACTCCCGGAACGCGTCCCGACGGGCCAGCGACCAGCCGGCCGGGGCCTCCACCGGAGGCATGACCTCCCCCGGTTCCGCCTCGGCAGCCGCTACGGAGAGCAACGGCTCCAGGTTTCCCTCGTCGACCGGCTCCAGCCGCACCGCACCCGTCACGTGCCGCAGTCTGCTCCTTGTACCGGGCCGAGTCCACTGCTTTGGCGCCGTTCTGCCGGTCCGGTCGAGGCTACGAACCGGTCGTACCCCTGGGTTGTTCCGCCTCACGCTCCGTTGTCAGCCGACCGGTTCCTTCTCTGCGTGAGCGTGCTCACTCGGCGGGGCCGAACTCGCAGAGGACCACCGAGGCGTCGTCGGTCCGCTTGTGCCGGCGCAGCCGCTCCGGATGGTCCCGCTCGGCGGCCCGGACCCGGCCGATCAGCCCCTCCGGCCCCTCCGCCGCCGTCACGTCGAGCAACCCGGCCCAGTCGAAGAGACCGAACCCGTCCACGGCGCAGGACGCGCCGTCGCTGAGCAGCGCCGCCCGCCGCAGCGCCCCGGGACCGCGCAGCGGCAGCGTCCCGGTCACGGCGTGGTACGCGGCGTCCGGGTCGGTGGCGGCCGCCCAGTAGCCGTGGGTCCGGTTCATCCTCGCCCGCTGCACGGTCACCGACCGGCGGAACCGGGCCGCCGCGTCGAGGTCCTCCCCGGGCAGCGCCGCAGCCGTCCGGCGCAGGTCCGCCATCGCGCCGGCCAGCCGGTCGTCGGCCACCACGCTCACCTCGCCGCCGGCGTCGAGCACCAACGGGCTGTCGCAGAGCACCAGGTAGTCAACCTGGTCACCGCCCTCCCGGAGCAGGCATACCGTGGACGACGGGGTGCCCGGATGGTCGAGGTCGCACTCGTCGCCGTGGTCGGCGCGAACCGCCAGGATCGCCGCGGCCAGGCTGCTCATCAGCGTCGCCGCCGGCCGGGCGGCGATGGCGAGGCCGATCCGGGCGGCCAGGTGGCGGACGTACCAGGCGGGCCCGTGCACGCAGCCCGTGTCGAAGCCCCCCGGCACGGTGGCGCCGTCGAGGACCCCGACCAGCGGGCCGAAGCGGAACACCACGTCCTCGTTCTCCAGCCGCCCCGGCGCCGGGTCGGTGGCGGAGCGGACCCGCATCATCGGCGCCGTCCCGACCGGCCGCGCCGGCCGGCTCCCGGTCGGGTACCGGCGATCTGGTGCCCCCATCGGTGCGCTCCCTCCGTTGCCGCCCGCCTACCCGGACCGGCGGCGGCCATGCGAGCCGGCGGCGACCCCATCCCGGCAACTCCCCGTCACGACCGATGCGCCGCCGGTAGCGTCAGGGTCGGGCGCTCGGGCCCGCGAGGCGACAGGGGGAATCGCATGTTGGAACGGTTGCACGAGTCCGGGCTCCGGTCGGAGCACGCCTATCTGGCCGGGTTCCTGAGCATCGGGCTCTCCTTCACCAGCTGGTTCATGTCCAAGCACCTGGAACGGGCCGGGATGGCCCGGGCCGACCGCTGGGGCATCTTCGTCGGAGAGTGGGCGCCGACTTTCTTCGCCATCGGCAACGGGCTGCGCACGTACGAGAAGTGAGCGGTCAGCGCCGCCGGTTGCGGGCCCGGGAGGTGCGCAGCCGGCGCAGCCGGCCGATCAGCACCGGCTCGGCGGCCAGCGCGGCCGGGTGGTCCAGCAGCGCGTTGAGCAGTTGGTAGTAGCGGGTCGCGGAGAGCCCGAAGGTGTCCCGGATCGCCTGCTCCTTGGCCCCGGCGTGCTTCCACCACCGCTGCTCGAAGGCGAGGATCCGCCGCTCCCGCTCGGTCAGCTCGTCCGGCCCGCCCTCAGCGGCGTCGGCCGGCACGTCAGCGTCGAGGACCGCCGGATCAGGCTGCTCGGCGGCCGGGGCGTCCGGCGCGGAACACTGTTCGGCCGGCGGGCCGGGCTCCGCTTCGACGGCCGGCGCGGACCGTGGCGGGGGAACGGTGACGGCGGCCTCCCGACGCGCGACGTCGGCCGGGCCGGACGGCTCAGGCCGGTCGGTTGCGGCCGCGGCGGCGTCGGCGGGCATGGCGCTCCTCGGGAGGGCGGACGACCGGCACGGCGACCGCCGGCCGGGGGGACCCCAGCGTAACCAGGGCCCGCCCCGGCCGCAGCGGACGCGGCGTCCGGGCCGGTCGGTGGCGCGCCGGGTCAGGCGATGTCCCGCCGACGCATCATCCAGAACGCGGCGATCAGCACCACGGCGCCGCCCAGGCCGAGCACCAGCGCCGAGTCCTGCCAGGTGACGAGCAGCTCGGCCGGCTCGCACTGGCCCTTCGCGAACTGGCACGCGTCGTAGTTCAGGAGCTGCACCCGCTTCAGGAACCACGCCTGGGCGTAGGTGGACAGCACGTACCGCTCGCCGAACGGTACGCCGAGCACGCCCACCGCGATCCGGACACCGATCTCGCTGATCGCGAAGACCGCCACCGCCGCACCGAGCGCCATCGCGGTGTGCCGGCCGAGCGAGGCGAGCGCGAAGGCCACCGCCCCGACGGCCAGGATCAGGCCGAGCGCCCGCAGCCCGTCGAGCCCGATGGAGCGCCACACGCCCGCGGTCACCTCGGCGGTGGTCCCGCGGTACGTGCCGATCAACCAGAAGGCCAACGTCCAGAACGCGCCGAGCACCACGCCGACCCCGAGCACCGTGGTCAGCAGCGCGGCCAGCTTCGTGCCCAGGACGGCGAGCCGTTTCGGCCGCCAGAGCAGCAGGTTCATCATCCCGCCGGTGCTCCATTCGGCCCCGACGAAGGAGGCGCCGACGATGAACGCGAAGAGTGCCACCGCCCCGGCGAACACCGCGATGAACATCGGGAACTCGCCCCGGAAGTCGAACTGGTAGGGCAGGTTCCACTTCGGGTCGAACATCTCCGGCTGCGGCTGCCACTCCCGGCCGCAGTCCGGCCCGAACCGGTCCTCGGTGTTCTCGCCCCGGGCCCTGGCGGCGTCGCAGTCGGCGACGGTCCGCTTCCAGTCCTCGAGCGCACGCCGGTACTGAGCGTCGGACTCCGCCTGCGCCGCCGCGACGACCTCCTTGGAGAGCTGGTGGCTGGAGAAGCTGAAGGCGGTGGCCACCCCGGCCAGGCCGAGCACGAGCAGGACGAGCAGCAGCCGGGTGAGCCGGCGCTTGGCCAGCCGACGCAGCTCGGTGACGTACAGGCTCATGCGCCCCAACCTCCTCCGGTGCCGGCGCTGCCCGGTTCACCGACCTTCGTGGACTCGTCGACCTGCCGGTGCTGGCCGGGGACCGGCGCGGTGGCGGTCAGTTCGAGGAAGACGCTCTCCAGGTCGACCGTGACCGGCGTCAGCTCGCTGACGTAGAGGCCCCGCTCGGCGAGGAGCCGGCTGACCGTGGCCGGCTTGTCGACGCCGGCGAGCATCAGGTGGTCCGGCTCGGTGGTGACCCGGATGCCGGCTCCGGTCAGCGTGTCGGCGGCCTGCGGCAGATCGGTGACCGCCTCCAGGCGGACCCGCACCGCGCCCTGCGAGTGCGCGGCGAGCACCTCGTCGACCGGGCCGTACGCGACCCGCCGGCCCAGCGAGATGATGGTGACCGAGTCGCAGATGAGCTGGATCTCACCGAGGATGTGGCTGGAGAGCACCACGGTCATCCCGGCGGCGGCCAGGTCCCGCATCAGGGCGCGCATCTCCCGGATACCGCCCGGGTCGAGGCCGTTGGCCGGCTCGTCCAGGATCAGCAGCCTCGGGTTCTTCAACAGCGCGGAGGCGACCGCCAGCCGCTGCTTCATGCCGAGCGAGTAGGTCTTGACCCGCTCACCTGCCCGGTCGCGCAGCCCGACGAGCTCCAGCACCTCGTCGACCCGCTGCCGGGGCAGCTCGCCGGCCCGCGCGAGCAGACCGAGGGTGTCCCGGGCGGAGAAGTGCGGGAAGAACTGCGGACTCTCCACGATGGCGCCGACCTGGCCGGCGACGGCCGGCAGCGCCTGCGGCAGCTCCCGGCCGAGAATGGCCATCCGGCCGCCGTTCGGCCGGATCAGACCGAGCAGGGTCCGCAGCGTCGTGGTCTTGCCCGAACCGTTGGGGCCGAGAAAGCCGTGCACCTGCCCGGCCTCGACCCGCATGTCGAAGCCGTCGAGGGCGTGGCGGATCCCCCGTTTCCGGCTTCGGTACGTCTTGCGGAGACCTTCGATCTCCAGGACAGCCGTCAAGCTGACCTCCCCCGATGAGTAGGTGACAGCGGACACCATACGCGGTATGTGGCTGATGACAATACCGGGTATGCATCGGAGAGTTTCCGGATTTCGACGCCCAGGTGTGGACGGAGTCGCCTCAGGCGCAGATGACGTGCACGCCCGCGTCGCGGAACGCCTGCACCACCGTCGGGGACGCGCCGGAGTCGGTAACCAGCGTCTCCACCCGGTCCACCGGGCAGATCCGGGCGAAGGCGTGACCGCCCAGCTTGGACGAGTCGGCGATCACCACCACCCGCTTGGCCCGCGCCACCATCAGGCTGTTCATCGCCGCCTCGCCCTCGTGGTGGGCGGCGGCGCCGAGCTGCGGGTCTATCGCGTCCACCCCGAGCAGGGCGACGTCCAGGGTCACCTCGCGCAGCAGCGCCCCGCCCAGCGGACCGACCAGCTCGAACGACTTCGGCCGGACCACCCCGCCGGCCACGACGACCTTCATCCGCGAGCGGACCAGCAGCTCGTTGGCGATGTTCAGGGCGTTGGTGACCACGGTGAGCTGGGCGCCCTCCGCGCTGGTGTTCAGGTCCGGCCGGACGGCCAGGGCCCGGGCCACCTCGGTGCTGGTGGTGCCGCCGTTGAGGCCGACCACGGTGCCCGGCGAGACCAGCGCGGCGGCGGCCGCCCCGATCCGCTGCTTCTCGGCGGAGTGCTTGGCGGTCTTGTAGCGCAGCGGCAGGTCGTACGAGACGCCGTTGGCGACCGCCCCGCCCCGGGTGCGGGTGATCATCTGCTGCTGCGCGAGCTGGTCGAAGTCACGCCGGATGGTGGCCTGGGAGACGTCCAGGCGCCCGGCCGCCTCCTCGACGCTGACCCGCCCGTTCTCGGTCAGCATCTCCAGCAGCGCGTTCCATCGGGCGTAGCGGTCCACTGCGGGGGCCTCCACTGACTCTGCAAGAACGGTGATTGATTGCGTGCACAGTAGTGCGCGAAACTAACGGGCGCAAAACTCTGACCTGCGCGATCCGGGAGGCGGTTGCCACGGCCGCCCGGGCTCGCGCAGAATGACGCGCGAAAGACGGCTATATCGCGCCGTATTGCGCAAGGTCTCCCTCCGGGGACGAGGAGTTGTCATGGCGTACGTGCACGCGGAGATCGCGAGCCAGCCCGACTGCTGGCGGGAGGCGGCGCGGCTCGCCCCGACCGTGGCCGACCGGCTGCCGCGCCCCGGCGAGCGGATCGCCGTCGTCGGCTGCGGCACGTCGTGGTTCATGGCGGCGGCGTACGCCGGGCTGCGCGAGCACGCCGGCCAGGGCGAGACCGACGCCTTCCAGGCCAGCGAGTTCCTCACCGGCCGCCACTACGACCGGCTCATCGCGATCACCCGCTCCGGCACCACCACCGAGGTGCTGGAACTGCTCGCCGCGCTGCGCGGCCGGATTCCCACCACGGTCCTGGTCGGTGACCCCGCCTCCCCGGCGGTCGAGCTGGCCGACGCCGCGGTGACCATGCCCTTCGCCGACGAGCGCGCGGTCGTACAGACCCGCTTCGCCACCACCGCCCTCGCCCTGCTCCGCGCCCACCTCGGCGAGGACCTCGGCCGGCTGGCCGCCGACGCGGAGGTCGCCGTCCGGGCCCCGCTGCCGATCGACCCGGCCCGGATCGAGCAGGTCACCTTCCTCGGCCGCGGTTGGACGGTCGGGCTGGCCCAGGAGGCCGCGCTGAAGTGCCGGGAGGCGGCCACCTTCTGGGCCGAGGCGTACCCGGCGATGGACTACCGGCACGGCCCGATCTCGGTCGCCGCCCCGGGCCGGCTGGTCTGGGCGTTCGGCGACATCCCCGAAGGGCTGCCCGAGGACGTCGCCGCCACCGGCGCCGCCTTCGTGCACAGCCGCACGCACGGCTGCCACACCGTGCTGACCAGTTGGGCGGCCGGGCGCACCCCGGTCGACCCGATGGCCGACCTGATCCTCGCCCAGCGCTTCGCGGTCGCGCTGGCCACCAGCCGCGGCCTCGACCCGGACGCGCCCCGGCACCTCACCCGCTCCGTGGTGCTCGCGTGACGTCAGGCGGCGAGGTCGTCGTCGCGCTGGACGTGGGCGGCACCGGGATGAAGTGTGCCCTGGTCCGCCCGGACGGGACGACCGTGCACGCGGAACGGCATGCCACCGAGGCGGCGCGCGGCCCGGAGGCGGTCGTCGGGACGATCCTCGACGTCGCCGAGGGGTTGGCCGGCAAGGCCCGCGCCGACGGGCTCGCCCCGGTGGCCTGCGGCATCGCCGTGCCCGGAGTGGTCGACGAGGCGCGCGGGGTCGCCGTCTGGTCGGCGAACGTGGGCTTCCGGGACGTACCGCTGCGGGAGTTGGCGCAGACGCGGCTGGGCCTGCCGGCGGCGCTCGGCCACGACGTGCGGGCGGGCGGCCTGGCCGAGGCCCGGCTCGGCGCCGGGCGGGACGCCAGCCACGTGCTCTTCGTCGCGATCGGCACCGGCATCGCCGCCGCCCACGTGGTCGACGGCTCGGCCGCCACCGGCGCGCACGGCGCCGCCGGGGAGATCGGCCACATCCTGGTACGCCCCGACGGCCCGCGTTGCGGCTGCGGCCGCCCCGGCTGCCTGGAGGCGGTGGCGTCGGCCGCGGCGATCGGCCGCCGCTACACCGGGCTGGCCGGATCACCGGCCAGCGCGGCCGACGTGGCGGAGCGGGCGGCGGCCGGCGAGACGCTGGCCGGCCAGGTCTGGCGCGAGGCGGTCGAGGCGCTCGCCGACGGCCTCGCCACCGGCCAGGCGCTCTTCGACGTGTCGGCCATGGTGATCGGCGGCGGACTCGCCCGGGCCGGCTCCGGGCTGCTCGACCCGCTGCGCGCGGCGCTGCGCGAACGACTGACCTTCCATCGGGAGCCGCGCCTGGTCGCGGCGGCCCTCGGCGACGAGGCCGGCTGCCTCGGCGCCGCGCTGCTCGCCCTGGACACCCTGGATTAAGGAGAGCCGATGACCCTGCGCGTGACCGGCAAGGTGGTGACCCCGACCGGCGTGATCCGGCAGGGCTGCGTCGAGATCGTCGGCGGCCGGATCCGGGCCGTCGCCGAGTACCCGTCGGTCCGCGACGGGCACTGGATCGTGCCGGGCTTCGTGGACATGCACACCCACGGCGGCGGCGGGCACACCTTCACCACCGGGGACGCCGAGTCGGCCCGCGAGGTGGCCTCGTTCCACCTGCGGCACGGCACCACCACCCTGCTGGCCAGCCTGGTCAGCTCGCCGTTCGCGCTGATGCGGGATGCCACCGCCGCGTACCGCCCGCTGGTCGAGTCCGGCGTGCTGGCCGGCGTCCACTTCGAGGGGCCGTACCTGTCGGCGGACCGCTGCGGCGCGCAGAACCCGGAGTATCTCCGCGACCCGTCGACCGAGGAGCTGGCCGAGCTGATCGAGCTGGGCGGCGGCGCGGTCCGGATGGTCACCCTGGCCCCGGAGCGGGAGGGCGCGCTGGCGGCGATCCAGCTGCTCGTCTCGCGCGGCGTGGTCGCGGCCGTGGGGCACACGGACGCCACCTGGGAGCAGACCCGCGCGGCGGTGGCCGCCGGGGCGAGCGTCGGCACCCACCTGTTCAACGGGATGCGCCCGGTGCACCACCGGGAGCCCGGACCGGTGGTGGCCCTGCTGGACGCCCCGAACGTGGTGTGCGAACTGGTCGCCGACGGGGTGCACCTGCACGACGGCATGCTCGGCTTCGCCACCTCGGTGGCCGGCCCGGACCGGGCCGCCCTGATCACCGACGCGATGGCGGCCGCCGGCATGCCCGATGGCGAGTACGAGCTGGGCGGCCAGGCCGTCACCGTGGCCGACGGGGTGGCCCGGCTCAGCCGGGACGGCGCGATCGCCGGCAGCACCCTGACCATGGACGCCGCCCTGCGGCACGCCGTCGCGGCCGGCATCGCCCTGCCCGACGCCTGTCGGATGGTGGCCACCACCCCGGCCCGGGCAATCGGTTTGGGCGACCAGGTCGGCGCGCTCCAGACCGGTCTCCGCGCCGACCTGGTCGTACTCGACGACGACCTGAACGTGGTCCGGGCGATGCGCGCCGGCACCTGGGTGGAGTGACACGCCGGCTGCCCACCGAACCCGTGCCCGGCGTCCGGCGTCCGGCGTCCGGCGTCCGGCAAGAGCAGCACAAGGGTCTGTGAGGCGCTACAAACTTGATGACGTCAACGACTCAGCCGCATCGGCCGCCCGGTGATCCACCTACGTCATCAAGTTTGTAGCGAGCCACGCGTCTACCCTGCCGCCGACGCCGGGCAACGCCCGGCCGAGCGGACACCCGGGGACCGGCCGACCCACTCAGGCGGTGGGCACCTCGACGCCGAGGACGGCCTGCTCGTCCGGGCGGTGCACCAGCACGTCCGACAGGTACGACTGCACCGCGTGGCGCATGCCCACGTCCCGGCCGGCCTGCTCGGAGAGCAACCACTTGTGCTCGATGATCTGCGCGAAGAGTTCCTGCGGCTCCAGCTTGCGGCGCAGGTGCGCCGGCACCGCCCGGACCACCGGCTCGAACACCTCGGTCAGCCAGCGGTGCGCGGCCTGCTGCTCGTCGGTCAGGTCGCTCTCCACCCGGTACGCGTCCAGGTCGTTCAGCAGCTTGCGGGCCTGGTTCTCCTCGGCGTCCAGACCGGTGAGCCGGAGCAGCCGACGGGTGTGGTAGCCGGCGTCGACCACCTTCGGGCGGACCAGGTAACGCCCGTTGTCGACGGTCGACATGGCCACCTCGGCGACGTCGAAGCCCAGCTCGTTGAGTCGGCGGATCCGGCCCTCGATGTGGTGCCGGGCCTCCCGCTCGATCTGCTGCTCGTAGGTGATCTCGTGCCAGAGCCGCTCGTACCGCTGCACGACCTCCTCGCAGACCACCTCCGGGTCGATCGACTCGTGCAGCAGGCCGGCGGCCTGGAGGTCGAGCGCCTCGCCGAAGATGTTGACCCGGGCGATCTCCAGGTCCTCGCCGCGCTGGCCGTTGGAGAGCGAGTTGCGCAGCGCCCCGGTCTCGGCGTCCACCAGGTACGCGGCGAACGCGCCCGCGTCGCGGCGGAACAGCGTGTTGGACAGCGAGCAGTCGCCCCAAAAGAAGCCGGTGAGATGCATCCGGACCAGCAGCACGGCGAGCGCGTCGAGCAGCCGGTTCATCGTCTCCGGCCGCAGCGTCCGGGAGAAGAGCGCCCGGTACGGCAGCGAGAACTGGAGGTGCCGGGTGATCAGCACCGGATCCAGCGGCTGGCCGTCGTCGGTCTGCCGGTCGGCCACGATCGCGACCGCCTCGACCGAGGGGAAGTCGATCCGTTCCAGCGCCCGGAGCAGGTCGTACTCGCGCTCGGCGACCCGCTCGCCGGTCTCCTTCACCGCGTACACGTAGTCGCCGAGGCGGACGAAGCGCACGATGTGCCGCGAGATGCCCTGCGGCAGCGCGACCAGGTGCTGGGCAGGCCACTCCTCCAGCGGGGTCGACCAGGGGAGGTCGAGCAGCGCCGGGTCGACGAGGGCCGAGGTGATCCGCACGGCCACAAGTGTGACCGCTCACCCGGCCCGCCGCCTCCCTTCGTGGGCCGGCACACAGCCGCCGACGCCCGCGCCGGTCGGTCGCCGCCGGCGACGGCCGGTAGCGTGGTCGCGTGCGGGACACCACTGGGGTACGCGAGAAGCTCCGGCTCCGGCCCGTCCGGCCGGCCGGCTGGTGGTTCGACGGGCTGCTGCTGGCCGCCCTGGTCGCCCTGACCGTGGCGCTGGCCGCCGGGCACCTCTTCGGCCTCGACCGCGCCGTCGCCGACTGGGCCGACACGCACCGTCCCACCGCGGCCGAGTGGGCCGCCCGGATCCTGAACCTGCTCGGGCAGGGCACCCCGCTGACCCTCCTCGCGGCCGGACTCGGCGTACTGCTGGCGGTCCGGCTCCGCTCGATCCGTCCGGTGCTGCCGCCGGTGGTCGCGTTCGTGCTCACCTACCTGATCATCGGGCCGTTCAAGGTGTGGACCGCCCGGCCGGCGCCCAGCGCCAGCGTCAAGGAGCCGTTCCTGCCGCCTGACCAGACACTGCCGCTGTTCCAGCACGAGCTGGGGGTGCGCTTCGCCCAGTCCTACCCGTCGGGGCACGTGGCCAACGCGATCGTCTGGTACGGCGTGCTCGCCCTGCTGCTGGCCCCGTTGCTGCGCACCTTCGGGCGGACCGTCCCGCCCCGGCTGGTCACCGTGGTCCGGGTGGTGCCGCCGCTGGTGGTCCTCTCCACCACCATCTACCTCGGCTGGCACTGGCTGACCGACTCGGTCGCCGGGCTGCTGCTCGGCCTGCTGCTGGACCGGCTGCTGCACCGGGTGCCCTGGGACGGCCTGCCGTTGCCGGGGCGGTTGCGGAACCGGGACCGCCCGTTCACCTCGTCCCCCTAGGGTGCCAGGTGTGGATCACCTGACGCGGCGGCTGGGCGTACCCGATGCGGTTGTCATCGGGTTGGGGTCGATGCTCGGCGCGGGCGTCTTCGTGGTCTTCGCCCCCGCCGCGGCGGCGGCCGGCGGCCCCGGGCTGCTGGCCGCGCTCGTCCTGGCCGGCTTCATCGCCTTCTGCAACGCGACCAGCTCGGCCCGGCTCGCGGCCCGCTACCCCGAGTCCGGCGGCACCTACGTCTACGGCCGGGAACGCCTGCACCCGTTGGCCGGCTTCCTCGCCGGCTGGGGTTTCGTGGTCGGCAAGACGGCGAGCTGCGCGGCGATAGCGCTGACCATCGGGGCGTACCTCTGGCCGGGGCAGGCGCGGCTCGTCGCGGTCCTCGCGGTGGTGGCGGTCACCGCGGTGAACCTGCGCGGCATCGGCAAGACCGCCACCGCCACCCGGATCCTGGTGGGCGTCGTACTCACCGTGCTGGCGGTGGTCGCGGTGACCGGCGTCCCGCACGTCGCCCTCGACCGGCTGGACGGGGTGGCGGATACCGGCGTCCGGGGCGTGCTGACCGCCGCCGGCCTGCTCTTCTTCGCCTTCGCCGGATACGCCCGGATCGCCACCCTCGGGGAAGAGGTACGGGAACCGGAGCGGACCATCCCCCGGGCGGTGCCGCTGGCGCTGGGCATCGTGCTGGCGATCTACCTGGTGCTGGCCGTGGTGACGCTCGGTGTCCTCGGCGAGCAGCGGCTGGCCGGCTCCGCCGCGCCGCTGGCCGACGTGGTGACCGCGGCCGGGCTGCCCGGCCTGGCCTGGCTGGTCCGGGCCGGCGCCGCCGTCGCGGTCACCGGGGTGCTGCTCTCCCTGCTCGCCGGGGTAGGCCGGACCACCCTGGCGATGGCCCGCCACCGGGACCTGCCCGGCCCGCTGGCCGCCGTGCATCCGCGCACCCGGGTGCCGCACCGCGCCGAACTGGCCGTTGCCGCGGTGGTGATCGTCGTGGTGGCGCTCGGCGACGTCCGCGGCGCGATCGGCTTCTCCAGCTGCACCGTGCTGGTCTACTACGCGATCACCAACGCCGCCGCGCTGACGCTGGGCCGGGAACCCGGCCGGAAGATCCCGGTGCAGCTGATCGCCGCGCTGGGGCTGGTCGGCTGCCTGGTGCTCGCGGTGAGCCTGCCGCTGGCGAGTGTGCTCGCCGGCTTCGGCGTGCTCGCCCTCGGCGCGATCTGGTACGCCCTCCGCCACGCCGCGGGCCGAGGCTGACCCCGGTCAATCCTCCGGTTGCCGGGGCGCCGGCGCGCCGGCGGGCTCGGCCGGGCCCGGCGTGGTCTCCCGGAGCAGGGCGCTCAACCCGGCCCGCCGGGCCACCACGGTGAGCCGGTCCCCCGCCTGGATCACCATGCGCGGGTCGGCCGACCAGTCGGTCTTCTGCCCCGCCCGGCTGTGCGCGAGCAGGCGCACCTCGCCGGGGCGGGCCACCGTGGCGAGCGGACGGCCGTCCAGCGGCGAGCCGGCCGTCACCGGCACCTCGGTCACCAGCAGCGCGTGCCGGCCGACCGGGATGGTGGCGATCACCGCCCGGTCCAGCAGCGCCGCCGCGAACGCGGGCGCGGCCAGGTACGACACGCTCCACGAGATGCCGATGCCGAACGCGCGCTGGATGCGTTCGGCGAAGTCGCCGTCGAACAGCCGCAGCACCACCTGCAGGTCCGGGTCGAGGTTGCGGGCGTTCAGCGCGGCGCGCAGGTTGGTGCCGTCGTCGGTGGAGACCACCACCAGGGCCTGGCAGGTGGCCACGGAGGCGGCCCGCAGCGTCTCCTCCCGCCCGGCGTCCCCGACGATCAGCGGTACGCCGAGCCGGTGCGCGAGCGAGGCACCGCGCGCGTCGGGGTTCTTGTCGATGGCGACCACGTCGACCCCGAAGTCGTTCAGCTGGGCCATCACCCGGGTGCCGATGTTGCCCAGCCCGACCACCACCACGTGCCCGGCGCGGTCGGGCTGGATCCGGCCGGTGTGCAGGGCGAGCCGGGCGTTGACGATGCCGTCGATCACGGCAGCGGTGATCAACGGGATCAGCGCCAGCCCGGCGAGATTGAGCACCACCTGCATGACCTGCGCCGCGACCGGCTTGTCTAGGTCGGGATCCTGCCCGCTCAACGTGGTGACCAGGGTGAGGTAGAGCGCGTCGGACCAGTTCACCCCCGCCGCGCGGGCGTTCAGCCAGCCGAGGACGGCGATCACCGCCAGCAGCGCGAGCACCGCCACGCCGATCTTGCGGGTGGCGAAACTGCGGACCGCCCGGAGCAGCACCACCACGGGCTCCCGGCGGCGCCGGGCCCGAGCCAGCCGGCGGGCGGCCAGTTCGGTGCCGGCCGGTTGCCCGGTCGCCTCGGCCAGCACCACGTCGGCCGACTCCTCGTCGGCGGGGAGCACCCGGATCAGCTCCGGGTCGGTGGTGACGGCGAGGCCGCAGAGCACGTCCTGCGGGCGTACGTCGGTGCGGCGGGCCGCGTAGAGGGTGCGTCCGCCGTGCCGGAAGTGGGTGGGATCGAGCTCGCCCAGCGCCGCGGCCACGAAGGCCGGAGCAGCCATCGAGGCGTCGGAGAGCACCGCCGAGTCGGGGAAGAGCTCCCGCAGCCCGTTGGCGAGGCTGGTGTTGAACATGCGTACCACCAGGCGCAGCCGGGGCTCGACCTCCTGGGCGCAGAGCGCCGCGTGCATGTTGCCCACGTCGTCCTGCTGCAGCAGGGCCAACCCGGCCGCGTCGGCCAACCCGGCCCGGCGGAAGGTGGCCTCGTCGAGCCGGTCGGCGAGGACCACCTGGACGCCCTCGATGTCCCGGCCGTCCGGTCCGTCGGAGCGGCGCCGTCCGGGCACGACCAGGGTGACCCGGACCCGCCCGGAGGGTGAGTCGGTGGCCAGCAGGGACCGGGCCACCCAGTACGCGAGCGGGTCGTTGCCGCAGAGCACGTAGTGCGGCCGGGTGTCCCCGTTCATCCGGAGCCGCCACCCGGTCGCGCGGCGTGCGCGGTCACGCAGGGGCTCGGCCATTCCCGGATGGTAGTCAGCCGATCGCGGTACGCGCAGCCCCCTTGATCATGAAGGCATGGTGGCCCCGAGTACGGGTAGAGGAGCGGCATGCAGACGTTCCTCCCGTATCCGGACTTCCTGGCCAGTGCCCGGGTGCTGGACCAGCAGCGGCTGGGCAAGCAGCGGGTGGAGACCATCCAGGTGCTGCGCGGGCTGACCCGGCCGGACTACGGCTGGCGGAACCATCCGGCGGTAAAGATGTGGGCCGGGTACGAGGAGGCGCTGACCCGGTACGGGCTGGACATGTGCGCGGTCTGGTCCGAGCCGGGCCGGGCGGACACCTGCGCCGCGACCATGACCACCGACTTCGCCACCGCCTGCGGAATCGGGACCATCCGTACGCAGGCCGAGCTGGCCGAGGCCGGTGAGCTGCCGCCCTGGCTCGGCCGGGAGGACGTGCACCGCAGCCACCGGTCGTCACTGCTGCGCAAGAACCCGGGGCACTACGGCCGACGGTTCGACGACGTCCCGCCCGACCTTGAGTACGTCTGGCCCGCCTCCGATCGGGAACGGCGCTGCCTGCTCCCGCCGGGCGGTTGAGCCGGCAGACTGGAGACCCGTCTGCCGGGAAGGTGCACATGGCGCTGTCGCAACTGGTCGGTCGGCTCATCGGCGTACGCGAACACGTGGTGGATCCCGGCGGCGGTGGCGCCCCCCGGGTGCCGCGCCCGGTGCGGGCGGTGGTGGTGGGCGGCGGCATCGCCGGCATGTCGGCGGGGGTGGTGCTGGCCGAGCGCGGGGTGGATGTCACCGTGCTGGAGGCCGCGCCGACCCTGGGCGGCCGGCTCGGTGCCTGGCCGGAGGAGCTGCCGGACGGCCCGCAGCGCAACGAGCACGGCTTCCACGCCTTCTTCCGGCAGTACTACAACTGGCGGTCGATCCTCCGCCGGGTCGACCCGGGCCTGGGCTTCCTCAAGCCGGTCGCCGGCTATCCGATCCTCTCGGCGCAGTGGCCGACCGAGGAGTTCGGCCGGCTGCCGCCGGCGCCTCCGGCGAGCCTGCTGGCGCTGCTGCTGCGCAGTCCGAGCCTGCGCCTGGCGGAGCTGCGCGCGATGGACCGGGACGCCGCGCTGCCGCTGCTCAGCTACGACCCGACCCGCACGTACGCCGAGTTCGACGGGTGGACCGCCGACGAGTTGCTCGGCTCGCTGCGGCTGCCGGACCGGGCGCGGGCGATGCTCTTCGAGGTCTTCTCCCACTCGTTCTTCAACCACGAGGCGGAGATGTCGGCCGCCGAGATGATCGCCCAGTTCCACTTCTACCTGCTCGGCAACCCGGAAGGGCTGGCGTTCGACTGCCCGGACCGGGACTACGCGACGGCGATCTGGGAGCCGCTGACCCGGCACGTGGAGCTGCACGGCGGCCGGGTGCACACCGGCACGGCCGCCGGACGGCTGGACCGGACCCCGGACGGCTGGCGGGTCAGCACCACCGACGGGACGGCCCACGACGCGGGGCACGTGGTGCTCGCCGCCGACCCGCCGGCGCTCGCCGCGCTGGTCGGCACCTCCCCCGGCCTGCCGGCGGCCGCCCCCCGGCTCGTCGCGCGGATGCCCGCGTTCGGCACCCCCGGACCCCCGTACGCGGTGGCGCGGTACTGGATGGCCGGCGACGTCCGCCCGGATCGGGCGGTGTTCAGCGGGGTGTCCCGGCAGGCCACCCTGGACTCGGTGACCCTCTACCACCGGCTGGAGGACGAGCCGCGCCGCTGGGCCGCGCGCACCGGCGGCTCGGTCATCGAACTGCACGCGTACGCCTGCGAGCCGGACGTGCCGGCCGAGGAGCTGGCCGAGCGGATGCGGGTGGAGCTGATCGCGCTCTGGCCGGAGGCCGCCGGGCTGCGGGTCCGCGAGCTGCGCGCCCGGGTGGGGGCGCGGGCGCCGGCGTTCACCCCGGGCAGCCACGCCGGGCGACCGGGGGTACGCACCGACGCCGACGGCCTCTACCTGGCCGGCGACGGAATCCGCACCGAGTTCCCGACCGCGCTGATGGAGCGGTCGGCGGCGACCGGGATCGTGGCCGCCAACCACATCCTGCGGGCCGAGGGTGCGGCGGCCGAGCCGGTCCGTTCGGTCCGGCCACGCGGCCTGCTGGCCGGACGCCACCACCCGTGACGGCACCCGGACGGGCATCGAAATCCGTTGCCCGCCCTCGGGGAGCCGCCCTACCGTGATCCGCGCAAGGTCAACCAGCCCGTCGGGAGCACACCATGTCGTTGTCGCACGTCACGTGCGGGTCGTCGATGCTGCCCGTCGATGGTTGGCGAGCCGAAGGTTTCCGCACCGGGTGGCCGGGCTGACGCGTAACCGCGTCCGTCCCACCGCCGCCCGGTCCCGTGGACCGGGCGGTTTTTCGTTGCCGCACCACCGACCGTGAAGGGAGAGCCCGGTGGACGCCGTCCTCGTCATCAACGCCGACCTCGGCCCGCTGCACCGGGTCACCGTCCAGCACGCGGTCCGGATGCTCTGCCGGCGGGTCGCCGAGATCCACGAGGCCGAGCCGGACCAGGTCATCGGCGTGTTTCCGATGCCACGCGTGGTCCGCCTCGTCCGGTACGTGGTCACCCGCTGGCGGTTCAGCGCCGGGCCGGCCTGGTCCCGGGGCGGGGTGCTGCGCCGCGACGCCCGGCGCTGCGCGTACTGCGACGGCCCGGCCGGCACCGTCGACCACATCCTGCCCCGCTCGCGCGGCGGCCGGAACACCTGGAAGAACACGACCGCCGCCTGCTACGCCTGCAACCAGCGCAAGGGCGACCGGACGCCGGCCGAGGCGGGCATGCCGCTGCGGCGCGAGCCGGTGACGCCGAACTGGGCCGCGATGGCCGGGCGGTGACGAACGGCCGGCGGGCACAGGGGGTTGTGTCGGGGGTACACCTCCGGCGCGGCGCCCGCCGGCCCCTCCCCCAGTCCGGTCCGGCTCGGCCGATCGGGCCCGGCGCTCGATTTACCGCATCTCGGTGTGTCCGCGCTCGGTGACGCCCCGGGCTGCCGCATCTTCGGTCGATCAGGCCGGGTTGCGGCCCCGGGCCCGGCGCGGGACGGGCCGATCCGGGCGGCCGCGCACGGGGCGGTCACGGCGCGCCGTGGTCCGGTCAGCCGGCGGCGGGCGGTGTCCAGGTGAAGCGCGGCGGACGGCGCTCGCTGACCGCCGCCACCCCCTCGCGGGCCTCGCCACTGGACCGGACCTGTCCGTGCCACCACGCGATCCGTTCGTCGTCGGCGCGGCCGTCGATGATCTCCTTGGCCGCGGCGACAGTGAGCCGGGAGCGGTCGGCGATGGCGGCCGTGACCGCCTCCACCCGCGCGGCCAGCCCGTCGACCGGAAGCACCTCGTCGACCAGGCCGATCCGCAGCGCCCGCCCAGCGTCGATCAGTTCGCTGGTGAACAGCAGGTGTTTGGCGGCGGACGGCCCGACCAGCCGCGCCAGCCGCCGCGTGGTCGGCGCGGGGTAGACCAGCCCCAGCTTCGCCGGGGGTACGCCGAACCGCGCGTCCTCGGCGGCCAACCGCAGGTCGCAGGCGACGGCGAGCTGGCACCCGCCGCCCACGCAGGCGCCCCGGACCGCCGCCACGGTGGGCTTGGCGAACGAGGCCAGCCGCTCCTCGGCGGTGACCGCGATGCTGCCGTCCCCGGCCTCCAGCAGCTCGTCCAGGTCGCCGAGGTCGGCACCGGCACAGAACGTCCCGTCGGCACCGGTGAGCACCAGGGCGTGCACGGCGGGGTCGGCCTCCAGGCCGTCGAGCAGCACCGGGAGCTGCCGCCACATGGCCGGGGTCATCGCATTACGGCGGGCCGGGTTCCGGATCACCACGGTGGCCACCGGGCCGGTCACCGTGACGGTCAGCTCCGCGTCCGACATGTCTCCCCCTCGCGCCGCCGGTCCGGCCGACCATAACGGCGGGGCCCGGTGACCACCCGCCTGGGGTGGCCGCCGGGCCCCGGGTTCGGGCGGCTACG
>NZ_JBJZOG010000079.1:0-30732 GCF_047200535.1 Micromonospora mangrovicola
CTCTCCCCCCCCCCCCCCCCCCCCCCCCCCCGCCCGATCGTGCCGCCGTCCGGATCAGCCCTTGAGCAGTTGGCGGGCCATGACGATGCGCTGCACCTGGTTGGTGCCCTCGTAGATCTGGGTGATCTTGGCGTCCCGCATCATCCGCTCGACCGGGTAGTCGCGGGTGTAGCCGTACCCGCCCAGGAGCTGCACCGCGTCGGTGGTGATCTCCATGGCGGCGTCCGAGGCGAAGCACTTCGCGGCGGCGCCGAAGTAGGTCAGGTCCGCGTCGCCCCGCTCGGACTTGCCGGCGGCGGCGTAGGTGAGCTGGCGGGCCGCCTCGAGCTTCATGCCCATGTCGGCGAGCATGAACTGGATGCCCTGGAAGTCGGCGACCGGCTTGCCGAACTGCTTGCGCTCCTGGACGTACCCCTTGGCGTAGTCCAGCGCGCCCTGCGCGATGCCGAGCGCCTGGGCGGCGATGGTCACCCGGGTGTGGTCCAGGGTGCGCATGGCCGTGGCGAAGCCGGTGCCCTCGGCGCCGATCATGCGGTCCGCCGGGATACGGACGTTGTCGAAGTAGACCTCGCGGGTGGGCGAACCCTTGATGCCGAGCTTCTTCTCCGGCGCGCCGAAGCTGACCCCCGGGTCGGACTTCTCCACCACGAAGGCCGAGATGCCCCTGGACCGGGCGGTGGGGTCGGTCACAGCGAAGACCGTGTAGTACTCGGAGACACCGGCATTGGTGATCCACCGCTTCACGCCGTTGAGCACCCAGTGGTCGCCGTCGCGGACCGCCTTGGTGGTCATCGACGCGGCGTCGCTGCCCGCCTCCGGCTCCGAGAGGCAGTACGAGAACATGGCGTCCCCGGCGGCGACCGGGGGCAGGTACTTCCGCTTCAGCTCCTCGGAACCGGCCAGCAGCAGCGGCATGGTGCCGAGCTTGTTCACCGCCGGGATCAGCGAGGACGAGGCGCAGGCCCGGGCCACCTCCTCGATCACGATCGCGGTGGCCAGCGCGTCCGCCCCGGCGCCGCCGTACTCGACCGGGATGTGCGGGGCGTGGAAGTCGGCGGCCCGCAACGCGTCGTACGACGCCTTCGGGAACTCACCCGTCTCATCCGCCTCGGCCGCGTGCGGAGCCACCTTGGCCGCACAGACCTCACGGACCGCTTCCCGGATCGCCTCGTGCTCCTCCGGCAACCGGTAGACGTCGAACGACTGTTCTGCGGCCATGTCGGCCCCTCCCCTTCACCGCTAAGATGCGCAGTCTGTGACGCCCGGAGGCCGCCGACTGCCGCAGACTGAAGGATAGCCACCACGGTTCGGTCGGACCTTACCGGCGGGTAGTCTCGCGCACGACAGGCGTCAACACCGCACAACTACCCTCACACGTAGACAGCAGGTTCCCCTCGGTGCCCCGGCCACGGCGCCCAGCCGATTGCGACGCAACGAAGCGCCGCCAGTGCGAGCGGAGAAGACAGGCGTGACGATCCCGTACCCGACCATCCAGCCGGTGCCGGCCATCACGGCGGTGACCCCGCCCTCGGGCGCGGCCCGCCCCCGCGTCACCTTCCTCGGCACCGGCTACCTCGGCGCGACGTACGCCATCTGCTACGCAGAACTCGGCTACGAGGTGCTCGGCTTCGACGTCGACGCGGACAAGATCGCCAAGCTGAACGCCGGCGAGGTCCCGATCCACGAGCCCGGCCTGGACGAGCTGCTCCGGCGCAACCTGGCCGCCGGCCGGCTGCGGTTCAGCACCGACATCCAGGAGACCGCCGACTTCGGTGACGTGCACTTCATCTGCGTCGGCACCCCCCAACGGGCCGACGGCATGGGCGCCGACCTGTCGTACGTCGAGGCATCGGTGACCAGCCTGGCCCAGCACCTGACCCGCAAGGCGCTGATCGTCGGCAAGTCCACCGTGCCGGTCGGCACCGCCGAGTGGGTCGAACAGCTCGTCGGCAAGCACACCCCGGCCGACCTGGGCGTCGAAGTGGCATGGAGCCCCGAGTTCCTCCAGGAGGGCTTCGCCGTCGACGACGTGCTGCGACCCAACCGGATCGTGGTCGGGGTCAAGAGCGAGTGGGCCAACGGCATGCTCTACGCCGCCCACAAGGGCGTCTTCGACCTGGCCGCCACCGAGGACCGCGAGGTGCCCCTGGTGGTCACCGACTTCGCCACCGCCGAGCTGGTCAAGGTCGCCGCGAACGCCTTCCTCGCCACCAAGATCTCCTTCATCAACGCGATGGCCGAGGTCTGCGAGGCCGCCGGCGGCGACGTCACCCAGCTGGCCCGCTCGATCGGGTACGACCCCCGGATCGGCAACCGCTTCCTCCAGGCGGGCCTCGGCTTCGGCGGCGCCTGCCTGCCCAAGGACATCCGGGCATTCCAGGCCCGCGCCCAGGAGCTCGGCGCCGGCGAGGCGCTGCGCTTCCTGCACGAGGTCGACCTGATCAACCTGCGCCGGCGGACCCGGGTGCTCCAGCTCGCCGCCGACCTGCTCGGCCGCCGGTCCGGCCCGGCCGGCCCGGACCTCTCCGGCACCCGGATCGCCGTGCTCGGCGCCACCTTCAAGCCCAACACCGACGACGTGCGGGACGCCCCGGCCCTCGCCGTCGCCGCGCTGCTCGACAAGGCCGGCGCCGAGGTGCGCGTGTTCGACCCGCAGGGCATGGAGAACGCCCGCCGGGCGGTGCCCGAGCTGACGTACGAGGCGACCATGACCGACGCGGTCCGCGACGCCGACCTGGTCTGCGTACTCACCGAGTGGGCCGAGTTCCGCAACGCCGACCCGGTGGCGCTCGGCGAGCTGGTCAACGGCCGCAAGGTCGTCGACGGCCGGAACTGCCTGGACTCCACACTGTGGACCCAGGCGGGCTGGGAGTACCGCGGCCTGGGCCGCCCCTGACCCGGCGACGAACGGTGGCCGGCCGGCCGTGACGACGAGTCACGGCCGGCCGGTCCTTTTTGTTGTTCCGAACGCGCCGGCAATTGTCGAAATCCGCGCCCGCTCAAGGCATGCTGCGACAGTGGGGGTCCGTACCACGGGCCGGCCGGACGGAGGGTGTCGTGCAGAGCTTCAGGTGCGCCTCGTGCGGGCGGGAGATCAAGCCGGCCGTGACCTGTCCGCACTGCGGGGCGGACCAGCCACAGTGGACAGAGCACCTGGCGGAGATCGAGCGCTCGATCGCGGAGATGAAGGCACGCGACGCCGAAATCGCCCGCGAGCAGCGGCAGATCGCCGCCAAGATGCAGGCCGCTCTCTTCCAGCGGGACATTCTCGCGCACGCCGGTGAGGAGCGGGTCAAGCAGGCCACCCGACCTCGCCGGGTGCTGCGCCGTCGGCCCCGTCGACGTCCACCGACGGCCACCACCGGCGCGCCGCCCCGGGTGCCCCGGCAGGGCAACCCGCCGACCGGCCCGGAGGACCTCCCGCCCCCGCCCCGGGGCAGGGCGCAGTGGCTCGACGTGGACGACCCGGAGCACCCGCCGGAGGCGTCCTCGCGGGAGGTGCAGAACATCCCCCTCGGGCTCGGAGCGCTGCTGCTGGGCGTCGCGGCGGTGGTCTTCGCCGCGGTCGCCACCAGCTCGATGGACGCGTTGGCCCGGCTCGGTGTGCTGCTGTTGGCGACGGTGCTGATGCTGCTCGCCCCACCGGTGCTGGCCCGCCGGGGGCTCACCTCGACCGCCGAGACGATCGCCGCGGTGGGCCTGCTCCTGCTGCCGCTGGCCGGGTACGCGCTGTGGGCCGTGGACCGGATCGGCGGTGCCCTCTCCGGGCCCCCGTTCGCCGGGTCGATCTTCCTGGTCACCACCGTCGTCTCCGTCGGGTACGCGTTCGGGACCGGGCTGCGCGCCCCACGGTTCGCCACCGTGCTGGCCGCCCAGCCGGTGCTGCCACTGCTGGCGTACGAACGGATCACCGGGCCGGCCGGCTGGGCGCTGGTGCTGACCGTGGTCGCCGTCGTCGACCTCGCTCTGACCCGCTCGGCGGTGGTCTTCGAGCGGCCCGTCCGGCGGGACCTGCCCACCACACCGGCCGCGCCCGCCGAGCCCCGGCAGCGGGCCGCCGACGAGCGGCCGGAGACCGACCCGGAGGAGTCGGCCGAGGTGCTCGGCGCGGAGCCGGCCGGCGGCCAGCCGGCGACTCCCCCGACCCGGCCGGTGCCCTGGCTGCGCGAGCTGACCTGGCTGCTGCACGGCACGGCGGTCGCCGCCGCCCTCGCGTACGCGGTCACCGCCCTGCTGCGCGCCGACACGGTGCCGGTCGCGGCCGCCGCGGGGGCGGCGCTGCTGCTCGCCGCCGTGGTGGGGCTCGCCGGCACGCTGGTGCTGCGCCGGCCACCGCTGCCCGACGTGGGCGCGGGCATCGTCACCCTCGCGGTGATCGGCGCCCTGGGCCGGGTCGCCTCGGTCGCCCTTCCCGGCCGGTCGCTGCTGCTCATCGCCGCCGTCATCGCACTGACCGGGATCGCCGTCCGGGCGGTGCCCGAAGCCGCCCGACGCGGCCCGCAGCTCGCCTCGGCGGTGGCGCTGACGGTCAGCGGCCTGGTGGTCGCCGGCGGCGCGCTGCGCGCGGGGTTGGCCCCGGTCCGCGCGTCGCTACCCGCCTGGTCGGCGGACCTGAGCAGCTGGCACGCCGAACTGGCGGCGGCGGTGGGACCGACCGGCTGGCAGCTCGCCGCGAGCGCCCTGCTGCTCACGGTCGCCGCGGTCATCGCCCTGCCGGCGGAGATCCGCCGTGAGTTCGCGGTGGTCGGGGCGGCGCTGACCGCGCTCGCCGTACCGGCCTCCCTCGGGCTGGGCTGGGCCGCCGCCTGCTGGCCGATGCTGCTGACCGCGGTGGGCATCGGCGTGCTGGGGCTGGCCGCCGGCACCCGGCGGGCAGCGGTGGCGCACGCGGTCACCGCCGCCGGGCTGGGCCTGGTCGGCACCGGGGCCTCGCTCGCCCGGCCCGCGCTCACCGCCGCGGCGCTGACCCTGCTCTTCCTGGCCGGCGCGCTGGTGTCCCTGGCGCCCCGGGTACGGATCGCCGCCGGCGCGGCCGACCCGGTGGCCGCCTGGGCGGCCGGCGGGGCGGCGTTCGCCCTGCCCGGCGCGGTGGCGGCGTTCGTCGCCGCCACCGAGCCGACCGCCCCGGCCCTCACCCCGGCGAACCTCCGTGAGGTGACCGTGCCGATCCTCGCCGCGAGCTTCCTCGGCGTCTGCGTCACCCTCGGCTACGCCGCCGTGGTCCAGGTCGCGCAGCGGCACCTCAGCGCGCCGCACGCGGTCGGCACCGTGCTGGGCGCGGTGGGGGTCGCCGCGGCCGCGTTCGGGGCGCGCGGCGCCACCCCCGCCGACGCCTGGGTGGGCGGCCTGCTGCTGCTCGCCGCGGCACTGCTGGCGCTGGCCCCCAGGATCGACGCCGGCCGCCGCTCCGACCTGTCGCTGGACGGCGCCGACCTGGCCCTGGCCGCCACCACGGCGGCGCTGATCGCCACCCTGGTCCGGATCGCCGCCGTACTCTCCCCGGGCGGTCAGCTCGTGGTCGCGGCAGCCCTGGTGCTGGTGGTCACCGTCGCGGCCCGGGCGATGCCCGAGGAATGGCGACGCGGCCCGGTCCTCGGCATCGCGCTCGGCGGCACGTTGATCGGTCTGATCGCCGGCTGGAGCGCGCTGCGCGGCGGGGTCGGCGTGCTGGCCACCCCGGGCCCGATCTGGGCCGGTGACCTGACCGGTTGGCCGGCCGCGCCGACCGGCGGGGCAACCTGGCAGGCCCCGGTCGCGCTGGCCCTGCTGGCGGTGGCCGCCGGCATCCTGCTGCCACCGCCCTGGAAGTACGACATCGCCGGGGCGGCCGCCGTGCTCGCCACCATCGGCGCGCCGGCCGCCTTCAACCTGCCCTGGTGGTCGCCGGTGCTGGTCGGCGCCATGGTCGCCACCGTCTTCGCGATGGCCGCGGCGGCGGCGGTGGACCCGCGGGCCGCGCTGTCCCGGGCCACCGTGGCCGGGGTGGTCGCCCTGCACGCCGCCGGTGCCGGGCTGGTCCGCCCGTGGACCACCGCGCTCGCCCTCGGCAGCATCGCGCTGATCGGGGTGGTGGTGGCGGCCCTGGCCCGGGCGCTCGCGCCGACGGTGGTCGAGAACGTGGCGACCGAGGGGATGCCGGTGCACCTCGTGCAGGTGGGCGGCGCCGCGGCGGGCGCCGCCCTGCTCGCGTTGCCCGGGTCGGTGGCCGCTCTGGCCGCCGAGTTCGGCCGGCCGCCGCAGGTGCTGCTCACCGCCGCGCTGGCCGCGTCCAGCATCGGCCTGGCCGCGGTGGCCGCGGTCCGCCGGCAGGTTCCGCAGTACCTGCCGTACGCCAGCGTCGCCGTGGTGGGCGGCGCCACGATCAGCGCCATCGCCGCCGTGGTGACGCACCTGCCCTCCGGCGTGTACGCCGCCGCGGCGGCGCTGCTCGGCGTGCTCGCCGAGCTCATCCGGGCCGCCACCGTCCCACCGGCCGGCTCCGCCCAACCGGTCCGCCGCTGGTCGGTGCGGCTGAACGGGGCGCTGCGCCGGCTGCCCGACGACGGCTCGGAGCTGCGCTGGCGGGTCAGCCCGGCGGCCGGGGCCCTCGCGGCGGCGGCGCTGCCGACCGCCCTCGCCCTGGTGTCCCTCGCGCCGCCGCTGGTGGTCGCGCTGGCGGAGCCGATGGAGGTGCTGTCCCGGGTCTGGCAAGGGCCGCCGCCCGAGCTGCGCACCCCGCCTCCCGAGGCGGTGGACCCCACCCACGTGCTGACCGCGTTGCTGCTCACCGTCACGGCGGCGCTCGCCGCCACCGGGTTCAGCGGTGGCCGGCGCTCCCGGGCCGTGCCGGTGGTACTGCCGGGCGCGGCCGTCACCCTGCTGATCACGCCGGTGGCGCTGGGCCATGGCTGGCCGGAGAGCGCGCTGGCCGGGTTGATGGTGTTCACCCTCGCCATGCTCGGCCTGGCGCTGACCCCGCCTCCGCCGCTGGTCGAGCCGGCGCGCTCGATCCGGGTCGCCCGGGTGCTGGTCTTCGCGATCGGGCTGGCCGCCGGGGGCGCGGGCCTGGCCGGCAGCCTCGCCACCCGGGAGCTGACCCTCTTCACGCTCGGCGGGGCAGTGGGCGTCGGCGTGGTCGCCGCGCTCTTCGGCACCACCCAGCGGGCGCGCATCCTGGGCTGGCTCTTCGCCTCGCTGATGGCCGAGCTGTTCGTGCTCACCCTCGGGCTGGTGGCCGGGCTCGCCGCGGTCTGGTCGGCGTTCGGGGTGCTGGCCGTCGGGGCCGCGCTCCAGGTCTTCGCCGCCACCCTGCCCCGGCTGCGCCGCCCCGAGGCGTACCGGGAAGCGGCCACCGTGGAGTGGAGCGGCTACGCCGCCGCCCTCATCGCGCTGGCCCTGGCGTACGACTCGCCCCGGCACATCGCCGCGCTGCTGGCCGCCTGGGGCGCCGTCCTGGGGGTGGCGGCCAGCCGGCCCGGCCGCCGGCCGGTGGAGCGGCGGATCCTGTTCTGGTCGGTGGTGGCCTGCGAGATCAGCGCCTGGTGGATCCTGATGCGGGTGGCCGACGTGGCGCTGCCGGAGGCGTACACCCTGCCGTTCGCCGCGCTCGCCCTGCTGGTGGGGGTGCTGGAACTGCGCCACCGTCCCGACCTGTCGAGCTGGGTGGCGTACGGCCCGGCCCTGGTTGCCGCGTTCCTGCCCACCCTGGCGATCGTGGTGGCCACCGACTCCAGCATGCTGCGCCAGGTCCTGCTGCTGCTCGGCGCCGTGGCGGTGCTGATCTTCGGCTCGATGACCCGCCAGCAGGCGCCGGTGATCGTGGGCGCCACGGTCACCGCGGTCGCGGCGGTGCATGCGCTGTTCAGCCTCGGCCCGTGGCTGGTGCTGATTCCGGTCGGCTTCGTCCTGCTGCTGCTCGGCGCGAGCAACGAGCGTCGCCGCCGCGCCCAGGAGCGCCTGCAGACCGCGCTGCGCGGCATGCGGTGAGACAGGCTCGGTCGCCGGCGTGTCGCGGCCGGGGGTGCCCCGCCTCAGGTGAGCGAGGCCCGCAGGGCGGCGTCCTTCTCGGCGACCAGGTCCTCCAGGCCCGCCTGGTAGGCGGCCATCCGCTTGAGCAGGGCCGGATCGCTCGCGGCCAGGATGCGCACCGCGAGGAGGCCGGCGTTGCGCGCGTTGCCGATGGAGACCGTGGCCACCGGCACACCCGCCGGCATCTGCACGATGGAGAGCAGGGAGTCCATCCCGTCGAGGTACTTCAGCGGGACGGGCACACCGATCACCGGCAGCGGCGTGACCGAGGCGACCATGCCGGGCAGGTGGGCCGCCCCGCCCGCCCCCGCGATGATCACCTTGACGCCCCGTCCGGCCGCGGCGCGGCCGTACTCGATCATCTTGACCGGGGTCCGGTGGGCGGAGACCACACCGACCTCGTACGGGACCTCGAACTCGTCCAGCGCCTCGGCGGCGGCCTTCATGACCGGCCAGTCCGAGTCGCTACCCATGATCAATCCGACGGTGCTCACTCGCGCCCCTCACGCAGCCAGCGGGCGGCGCGCGCGGCCCGCGCCCGTACGTCGTCCAGGTCGTCCCCGAGCACGGTGACGTGCCCGATCTTGCGGCCCGGTCGTACCTGCTTGCCGTACAGGTGGACCTTGGCCCCGGGCTCGGCGGCGAACAGGTGGTGCAGCCGCTCGTCGATGGAGATCCCGCCCGGCTCGCCGCCGAGCACGTTCGCCATCACCACGACCGGCGCGGTGAGCGAGGTGTCCCCCATCGGGTAGTCGAGCACCGCCCGCAGGTGCTGCTCGAACTGGGACGTCCGGGCCCCTTCGATGGTCCAGTGTCCCGAGTTGTGCGGCCGCATGGCCAGCTCGTTGACCACCAGCCCGGTGGGTGTCTCGAACAGCTCCACGGCCAGCAGGCCGACCACCCCGAGCGCGGTGGCCAGGTCGATGGCGAGCTGCTGGGCGCCGACCGCCAGCTCCTCCGGCAGGTCGGGCGCGGGGGCGAGCACCTCGACACAGATCCCGTCCCGCTGCACCGTCTCCACCACCGGATACGCGGCGACCTGCCCGAACGGTGAGCGGGCCACCTGCACGGCCAGTTCCCGGCGCAGCGCGACCCGCTCCTCGACGATCAGCGGGGTGCCCCCGGCGAGCAGGGTCGCGGCCAGGTCGGCGGCCTGCCCGGCGTCGTGCACCAGCCAGACGCCCCGGCCGTCGTAGCCGCCCCGGGCCGCCTTGAGCACCACCGGCCAGCCGACCTCCGCGCCGAAGTCGGCCAGGTCCGCGGGCGCCTCGACCACCCGCCAGCGCGGATTCGGCGCGCCCAGCTCGGCGAGCCGCTCGCGCATCACCCGCTTGTCCTGGGCGTGCAGCAGCACCTCGGCCGGCGGGAAGAGCTTCACCCCCTCCTCGGCGAGGGTGCGGATGTGCGCGCCGGGCACGTGCTCGTGGTCGAAGGTGACCACGTCGCAGCCCTTGGCGAAGGTGCGTAGGGCGGCGATGTCGGTGTGGTCGCCGTACTGGACGTCGGCCGCGACCAGGGCGGCGCCGTCGTCCGGGGCGAGCGCCAGCACGCGCAGGGACTGGCCGAGGGCGATGGCGGCCTGGTGGGTCATCCGGGCCAGCTGGCCACCGCCCACCATGCCGACGACAGGCAGACCGGTACGGGAATCCATAGCGCCGCCAGCCTATCCGGGCGTCGGGTGCCCCCGGCCCGGAGGGCCGACACCGGTGGTGGACCAATCGGCGGGGGTCACCGCGACCCGGCGGGACGCCCGGGCCACCTCACGGGCGGTGGTCCGCGCGATCAGGAGCGAGCCGACGACCGTGGGCGCGAGCCAGGCGATCAGGTTGCCGTCGGTCATCTGCACCGCGAACCCGGTGACGAAGGCGATCACCGTGCTGCCCATCAGGTTGAGGTGCCAGATCCGCCAGCCCCGGGCGCCAAGGACCCGCGGGCGGTGGCGCGCGATCCACAGCCCGGCGATCAGCCAGCCGAGGGTGAGCCCGCCGAGTAGGGCGAACCCCCAGAGCCGCGCGGGGTCGAAGGCGAACAGGCCGAACGCGCTGATGCTCAGGCACCCGGCGGCCACCGCGTAGGCCCGGCCGAGGAGCGTGTGCCGGCCGCGCCGCTTCGGGGCGAGCAGCACGGGCAGGGCGAGCAGCAGGCCGAGGGTGCCGCTGACGGCGTGCAGCACGACGAGGACGGTGTGCATGACTCCCCCGTTCCGACCTCCCACTGTGGGATGTCGATGAACCCATCGTCCGACCTGACACAATGGGATGTCAAGCACCGAAGGAGCAGCCATGCCGGACCGGCCCCTGAACGCCACCGCCGCCTCCCTGTTGGGTTTCCTGCACGACGGGCCGATGACCGGCTGGGACCTGGTCGAGTACGCCCAGCAGCGGATCGGGGGCTTCTGGTCGCTGACCCAGAGCCAGGTCTACCGGGAACTGACCGCGATGGCCGGCGCCGGCCTGGTCCGGGCCGGCGAGCGGGGGCGCCGTGACCGGCAGCCGTACGAGATCACCGACGCCGGACGCGCCGCGTTCGCCGAGTGGGCGGCGAACCCGCCGGCGGCGGAGACGATCCGTTTCCCCCTGCTGCTCACCGTGCTCTTCGGCCGGCACCTACCGCCGGACCGGATGGCCGCGTACCTCGCCGGGCACCGGGCCGCGCACGCCGAGCGGCTGGCCGGGTACGAGCAGATCGCCGCGGCCCTGCCCGAGGAAGCCGAGGACGTCGACCCGTACTCGGTGGCGACGCTGCGCTTCGGTCTGGCATACGAGCGGGCGGTGCTCGACTGGTTCGACGCGCTCCCGCCCGCCCTCACCGGCGCCGCGCACCCGGAGGCGGACGGACAGTGAGCATCCCTCCGGCCACCGGGGCCGGGGCGGCGGCCGACCCACGCCGTTGGCACGATCGGCGTATGACGACCCGCGAAACCCTGCGCGCCCTCCCGGTCCTGGCACACGACATGCCGTCCTTCGACCCGAGTAGCGTCCCGGCGGAACCCACCGTGCTGTTCGCCGAGTGGCTCACCGAGGCGGTCGCCGCCGGGGTGGTCGAGCCGCACGCGATGACCCTCTCGACGGTCGACGCCGACGGCGCGCCGGACGCGCGGGTGCTCATCCTGAAGGACCTCGACGAGACCGGCTGGCACTTCGCGACGACCGTCACCAGCGCCAAGGGCCGCCAGCTCGCCGGCAACCCGCGGGTCGCGCTCAGCTTCCACTGGCGGGAACAGGGCCGGCAGGTCCGGGTACGGGGCCTCGCGCGGCCCGCCTTGACCGCCGTCTCCCGGCAGGACTTCCTGGCCCGGCCGGAGGGTTCCCGGATCGCCACCCTGGCCGGGCGGCAGAGCGCCGTGCTGGCCGACCGGGACGAACTGGACCGGGAACTGGCCGTGGTGCGCGCCGGGCTGGCCGACGACCCCGACCTCGTCGCCGAGACGCACACCGTCTACTCCGTGGCGGCGGAGGCGGTCGAGTTCTGGCAGGCCGACCGGGAGCGCCGGCACGTCCGGCTGCGCTACCGCCGCAAGGGGGCCGCCTGGCGGCGTGAACTGCTCTGGCCGTGAGGCGTCAGGTGAGCTGGGCGACCAGTTCCTCGACGGCGGTGACCGGCCGGTCGCAGACGAAACCCCGGCAGACGTACGCGGTGGCGCGCCCGTCCAGCGCCGGCCGCCCGGCCAGCAGCGGCACCCCGGGCTGGTCGGTACGGCCGGCCACCACCACCGCGCCGGGCGGGGCGTGCCGGTGCGCGGCCGCGACGAGCGGGTCACCGGCCGGGTCGTCGGTGACCACCGCGATCTCGTACGGCCCGGAGAGCAGCGCCTCGCCGACGGTGGCCGCGTAGCCGGTGAACCGGGCGTGCCGGCCGACGATCGGCGCGACGGTGGACAGGGCGGCCTCGGCCGCCTCCCGGTACCGGGTCTCCCCGGTCAGCGCCGCGTAGGAGACCAGCGCGGCGACGATCGCCGACCGGCCGGCCGGGGTGGCGTTGTCGGTCGGGTCGGCCGGCCGGGTGACCAGGCGCTCGGCGTCGTCGGCGGTGTCGTAGAAACCGCCGTCCGGGGCGGCGAACCGGTCCAGCGCCACGTCGAGCAGCTGCCCGGCCAGGGTCAGCCAGCGCCCCTCGCCGGTGAGCTGGTGCAGTGCGCAGAACGCCTCGGCCACGCAGCCGTAGTCCTCCAGCACGCCGGCCGGCTCGCCGACCTTCCTGTCCCGGGAGACCCGGCGCAGCCGGCCGTCCACCACGTGCACCGTGGCCAGGTGCTCCGCGGCATCGCGCATCGCGCCGTCGGCGACGATGGTCACGCCCTCCATGAGGTTCGCGTCCTCGTCCTCGGGGGACGCGTAGAGCGCGGCGACCTGCTGGAACTCGGCGATCGCGGTGATCGCCAGCCCGTTCCAGGCGGCCACCACCTTGTCATCGCGGGCCGGCTGGGGGCGGGTGTCCCGGGCGGCGAGCAGCCGGCCGACCACGTCCTGCCAGCGGGCACGGACCGCCGGATCGGCGTCGTCCACGTCCCGGGCGAGCCTGAGCACGCTGGCGCCCCGCTCGAAGGTGCCCTCGTCGGTCACCCCGAACAGGTCGGCGGCGAAGCGGCCGTCCTCCTCCCCCAGCGCCTCCACGAGTTGGTCCGGGGTCCAGACGTAGGTGAGCCCCTCCTCGCCCTGGGTGTCCGCGTCAAGCGCGGAGGCGAAGCCCTCGCCGGGCCGGTGCAGCTCATCGGCGAGGAACCGGGCGGTGTCCCGGGCCACCCGCCGGGCCAGCCGGTCCCCGGTGAGCCGCCAGAGCTGGGTGTAGACCCGCAGCAGCAGCGCGTTGTCGTAGAGCATCTTCTCGAAGTGCGGCACCGTCCAGTGACCGTCCACCGAGTAGCGGGCGAACCCGCCGGCGAGCTGGTCGTGCAGGCCGCCCCGGGCCATCGCCTCGCAGGTGTGCCGGACCATCTCCAGGCTGCCTGCCGAGCCGGTGCGCTGGTGGTGCCGGAGCAGGAAGAGCAGGTTCATGTGCGGCGGGAACTTCGGCGCCCCACCGAAGCCGCCGTTCGTCTCGTCGTACTCCTTGGCGAGCTGCGCGGCGGCGGCGTCGAGCAACTCGACGGTGAGCGGTGCGGTGAGCCCGCCCACAGCCTGGGCGCCCCCGATCGCCTCGACCACGGCGGCACCCTGCCGCAGCACGTCCTCCCGCTGGTCCCGCCAGGCGGTGGCGACCGAGCCGAGGAGGCGGATGAAGTTCGGCCGGGGAAAGTAGGTGCCGCAGAAGAACGGGGTGCCGTCGGGGGTGGCGAAGACCGTCATCGGCCAGCCGCCCTGCCCGGTCATCGCCTGGGTGGCGGTCATGTAGACGGCATCGACGTCCGGCCGCTCCTCCCGGTCCACCTTGATCGGGACGAAGTCCGCGTTCATCAGCTCGGCGACGCCCTCGTTCTCGAACGACTCGTGCGCCATCACGTGACACCAGTGGCAGGCGGCGTACCCGACCGAGATGAGCACGGGCACATCGCGCCGGCGGGCCTCGGCGAACGCCTCGTCGCACCAGGGCCACCAGTCGACCGGGTTGTCGGCGTGCTGGAGCAGGTACGGGGAGGTGGCGTCGGCGAGTCGGTTCACCCGACGACCATATCCAGCCCCGGCATCGGGCGCCGTCGGGCCGTGGAGAAGGTCAGGACGCGCCGTCGGCGCGCAGCGGGAAGACGTTGCCCTGGGCGCTGTCGCGCAACGACCCCAGCACCGCCCCGATCTTGTCGGCCGGCATCGGCTTGAAGAAGTGGTAGCCCTGGGCGGCGGTGCAGCCGAGCTCGGCCAGGGCGGTCCGCTGC
Organism: Micromonospora mangrovicola; assembly: GCF_047200535.1. Lineage (NCBI taxonomy): Bacteria > Bacillati > Actinomycetota > Actinomycetes > Micromonosporales > Micromonosporaceae > Micromonospora > Micromonospora mangrovicola. The sequence continues at coordinate 13,814 of NZ_JBJZOG010000079.1, forward strand.
TCGGCGGTCTCCACCCCCTCGGCCACCACCCGCAGCCCCAGCTCGTGAGCCAGGCCGACGGTGGTCCGGACGATGGCCGCCGCCTCGGGCGAGTCGGCCATCCGGATCACGAAGGAGCGGTCCACCTTCAGCTCGTCGACCGCGATCCGGGTCAGGAAGGTCAGCGACGAGAAGCCGGTGCCGAAGTCGTCGACCGCGAGCTGCACCCCCATCGACCGCAGGGTGGTCAGCACCTCGTCGATGACCTCCAGCTCGCTCATGACCACGGTCTCGGTGATCTCCAGGACCAGCCGGTGCGGCGGGACCTGGTGCCGGCGCAGCGCGTCGCCGATCTCCCCGGGCAGCCGCGGGTCGAGCAGGCTACGCGCCGAGAGGTTCACCGAGATCGGTACGTCGAGGCCCTCGCCGGCCCAGCCGGCGGCCACCGCGAGCGCCTTGTCCAGCACGTACCGGGTGAAGGTGCCGAGCTGTTCGCTGTTCTCCACCGGGCGGATGAAGTCGGACGGGCCGAGCAGGCCGCGTCGCGGGTGCCGCCAGCGGATCAGTGCCTCCACGCCGGTCGGCGCGCCGGTCGCGAGGTCCACCGCCGGCTGCAACGCCAGCACGAGCTGGTCGTCGGCCTCCAGGGCCTCCCGCAGCTCGGCGAGGAGCGCCAGGTGGTCGGTGCTCGCCGCGTCCCGGGAGCTGTCGTACGCGGCGACGCTGCCGCCGCCCTTCGCCTGGTACATGGCGATGTCGGCCCGGCGCAGCAGCTCGGTCATGTCCGCGGCGCCGGCGGCGGCGACCACCACCCCGACGGCGACCTCGACGGACATCCGCACCCCGGCCACCTCGGTCGGCGTGGCCAGCCGCTCGGCGATCTCGCGTGCCTGGCGCAGCGCGTACGTGATCGGGGCGGTGCGGTCGTCGACCACCGGGACCGCGGTCAGCAGCAGGGCGAACTCGTCGCCACCGAGGCGCCCGAGCAGGTCGCCGGGGCGGGCCAGGGCGGCCAGCCGGTTCGCGGTCAGCCGCAGGAGCTGGTCCCCGGCGGCGTGCCCGAGCGTGTCGTTGACCTCCTTGAACTGGTTGACGTCGAGCAGCAGCAGCGCGATCGGGTGGTCGTGGGCGAGCTGCCGCAGCGCCTGGTCCCCCTTGCTGAGCATGGCGGCCCGGTTCAGCAGCCCGGTGAGCTGGTCGTGCACCGCCTCGTACGAGGAGCGGGCGGTGACCAGCCGCAGCTCGCGGTGGGTGGCGGCGTCGTGCAGGGCGGCGGCCAGCGCGTCGCCGAACGCGGCCACGCCGTCCCGCTCCCGGGCGCTCGGCGGGGCCGACCGGGGGAAGTGGACGCGCAGCCGGCCGACCTCCACGCTGCCCACGGTCAGCGACCGCACCAGTTCCTGCTCGCCGGTCTCGGCCGGTGCCGGCGGTGGCACCTCACGATCGCGCACCTGACCACCGGTGTCGGCCCGGTAGCGCCGCCACCGGCCGTCGCCCCGGGCGACGTCCACCTCGACCAGCTCGGCGCCGAAGAGCGAGAGGGCCCCGGTCACCGCGGCCTTCGCCACCCCCCGCTCGTCGAGCTGGTTGAGCGCGGCGGTCGCCTCGGCGAACGCCCGCCAGGTCCGTCGCTCCTGGTCGGCGCGGAGCCGGTGGCGGTAGGTCTGTTGGAGCAGCCAGAGCAGCGGCGGGAGGAGCAACAGCCAGCGGGGGTCCAGCTCCAGCAGCACGACCACCACCAGGCCCACCGCCACGTTGCCGACGAACATGAGCAGCTTGCCGCGGAGCGCGGCGAGCAGCAGCGGACCGAGCGGGACTCCGTGCCGCAACGCGAGGGTCACGCCGCCCAGCCAGGCGGTGGTGAGCAGGTAGATCACCGAGCCGGCGATCAGCGCGAGCGCCAGCTCCGGGGTCGGCGCGGTGAGCAACGGCCGGCCCAGCGCGCTGGCCACCGCGGCGGCGAGCGCGGTGGCGGCGGTGAGCGAACCGGCGATCCGGACCAGCTCCAGCACCGGCCGGCGGTCGGCGAGCAGCGACATCCCGGTCCAGGCGGCCCCGGCGCCGAGCAGGGCCGCGGCCGGCAGCCAGCCCGCCGGCACGAGGTAGAGGCAGAGGATGAGGGCGGTTTCGCCCCAGGTGATGCTGACCATGCCGGCGGCGGTGCGGAACCGCAGCCGGGCGAACTGGGCGACGGCGAACGCGACGACCGCCACCGCGAACCGGGCCGGGCCCGGGAGCGGATCGTCGGGCGGTAGGGACGTCGGCACGGTGAGCCCGAGCACCGCGGCCACCAGCGCGGTGGCCGCGACGGCGGCAGTCACCACGAGCACCCCGGCCGGCGTGCCGTGCAGGCCGAGTCGATCGGGGGGATGACCGTCCCTGCCGGAGGTCACGGACCCACCCCGTCCACCGGCGGTCCGAGGGTACGGTGGGTGGCCGCTGCTGCCACGGACATCGGCACCCCCCTTCCGCGCACGGGTCAGGGACTTTTGGTCCCCCCGGCGGAAGGCTAAGCCAAAGCCGGTGGCCGCAACAGGGGTCGACGACCGGCTTCGACGTGATTCACGCGCCGACTACCCGTTTCGGCGCTGCTGGGAGCCGTTGGGGGCGTCCGAGGGTGATTCCTGCGAGACGGTCCCGTCTGTCGGATCAACGACTGCCGCGTCGGCCCGATTGTGCTCGGCCGGACCGGCCTGCTGCGGGAACCGGTCGGGCAGCCGGCGCAGCCGGGCGTTCATGTTGCGAATCAGCAGGACGGTGACGGTGGCCAGCGCGACGATGAGGAAAAGGCCCATCGGACCGGCCAGACCACCCGTACGGGTGTCACCGAAGTTGTTCTCCGCGAGCACCTGGGCGGTGGTCAGCATGGTGTTCCTCCGATGTGCGACTGCCCCTCAGCGTAGCCCGCCGCCGAATCAGCGGGCATGGGCCGTCTCGCGGACCCCGGCGAAGAGGTCGGACTCGGGCAGCGGGCTGTCCACCAGCGAGCGGGCGAGCTGGTAGTCCTCGGTCGGCCAGGCACGCTGCTGGAGCTCCATCGGCACCTGGAACCAGAAGCCGTCCGGGTCGATCTGGGTGGCGTGGGCACGCAGGGCGTCGTCCCGGACCGGGAAGTAGTCGGCGCACTCCACCCGGGTGGTGATCCGCGGGCCCTTGTCGGGGCGATCCTCCCAGCGCTTGAGCCACTCCTCGTACGGGGAGTCCAGGCCGGCGGCGAGCATGCCCTCGTGCAGGGCCATGATCCTGCCCTTGGAGAAACCGATGTCGTAGTAGAGCTTCAGCGGCTGCCACGGCTCGCCCAGCTCCGGGTGACGCTCCGGGTCGCCGGCCGCCTCGAAGGCCGCGACGGTCACCTTGTGGGTCATGATGTGGTCGGGGTGCGGGTAGCCGCCCTCCTCGTCGTACGTGGTGACGACGTGCGGACGGAACTGGCGCATCAGCCGCACCAGCGGGGCCGCGGCGGTCTCGACGTCCTGCAGGGCGAAGCACCCCTCGGGCAGCGGCGGCAGCGGGTCGCCCTCGGGCAGCCCGGAGTCGACGAATCCGAGCCAGGCCTGCTCGATGCCGAGGATCGCGCGGGCCGCGTCCATCTCGGCGCGGCGGATGTCGGCGATGTCGGCCCACACGTCGGGCCGGTCCATCTTGGGGTTGAGCACGCTTCCCCGCTCGCCACCGGTGCAGGTGACGACCAGGACGTCGACCCCCTCGGCGACATATTTCGCCGTGGTCGCGGCACCCTTGCTCGACTCGTCGTCAGGATGGGCGTGCACCGCCATGAGACGCAGCTGCTCTGCCACCTTCGGCGCTCCTCGTCTGTGCCGCCGGACCGGACCCGTCCGGGACCGGACCGGCTGACCTGCCGGAATCTCCCCCCGCGCCCGCGGAAACCCCCATGCTGGCTGGCCGGCGACTCGCCGACCTGCCATCCTTGGCTCAGCGCCGGGCTGGGAAGATGGACTCTGCCATTCTTGCCGATGCCGCTGACAACAAAGCCAGGAGATACCCGCCGGTGAGCGAGACGCACACCACAATCACCCCGGGCGCGCCGATATTCCCGCCCGGGCGGTACGGCCGCCGCCGCGAGCCGGCCCGCCGCCGGCCCCTCCTGCTCGCCCTGGTCGTGGCCGTCCTGATGGCCGTCCTCGGGCTCGCCGCAGCCAAGCTCTACCAGCAGTACGGCGACCCCGAGTACCGGGGCGAGCTGATCACCTACAGCGGGATCACCGACTCCCGGGTGGTGGTCGACTTCCGGGTCACCGTGCCGCCCGGCGGCTCGGCGACCTGCCTGCTGCGCGCCCGCTCGCGCGACGGGGCCGATGTCGGGCACGTCGAGGCCACCGTGACCGCCGGCCCCGGCCAACGGCACGTCACCGCCCGGCACGAGGTGCCCACCACCGCCCGCCCGTTCATCGGCGAGGTGTTGCGCTGCCGGCCCGCCGGCTGACCCCGCATCCGCCCTGACCTGCCGTAACGTGAATACCGGCGGTCCCGTCGCCGGCACCGGCCGTGATCGGCGACACCCTGACGTGTCCGGCACTGGTAACTTGGTAATTCACCTGTCAGCCAGTCCGTACTACCGAGGAGATCGCCCTGTGTCCACCAACGGCAACGAGGCGTCCGCCACCTGGCTGTCCCAGGACGCGTACGACCGCCTGCAGGCCGAGCTCGACGAGCTGATCGCCAACCGGCCGGTCATCGCGGCCGAGATCAACGCCCGGCGGGAGGAAGGCGACCTGCGGGAGAACGGCGGCTACCACGCTGCTCGCGAGGAACAGGGCAAGGCCGAGGGGCGCATCCTCTATCTGAAGGAGCTGCTCCGCACCGCCAAGGTCGGCGAGGCGCCGGCCGCCGACGCGGTTTCGCCCGGCATGGTCGTCACGATCTACTTCGACGACGACGCCGACGACACGGAGACCTTCCTGCTCGGCTCCCGGGAGATCGCCTCGACCACCGACCTGACCGTCTACAGTCCCGAGTCCGCGCTCGGCAAGGCGATCCTCGGCGGCAAGGCGGGCCAGACCTGCACCTACACGGCGCCCAGCGGCACCGACATCAAGGTGACCGTGGTCAAGTTCGAGCCGTACTCCGGCTGAGTCGCACAGCCGCGGCTGAGCTCCGGCCGCGAACCGGGACATCGACGGGCTCCCGGCCACTCCGGCCGGGAGCCCGTCGCCGTCGTCACGGCCGGGCCGGCGCGGGACCGCTCAGCCCTCGCCGGCGAAGACCACCTGATAGCCGCTGGCCCGCAGGGCGCTGATCAACTTGTCCGAGTGCTCCACGCCCCGGGTCTCCACGGAGAGCGCCACCTCCACCTCGCCGAGGCGCAGGTGCGGGTTGGCCCGCTGGTGCTCCACGTCCACCACGTTCGCCCGGTGCTCGGCGATCTCGCTGAGCAACGAGGCGAGCTGACCCGGCCGGTCCGTGCAGCGCACGGTGACCCGCAGGTAGCGACCGGCCGCCGCCAGGCCGTGCTCGATCACCCGGAGCATGAGCAACGGGTCGATGTTGCCGCCGGAGAGCACCGCCACCACCGGCGCCTGCACCTCCACCGCGCCGGCCAGCAGCGCGGCCACCCCGACCGCGCCGGCCGGTTCCACCACCTGCTTGCCACGCTCCAGCAGCATCAGCAGGGCGCGCGAGATGTCCTCCTCGGAGACCGTGACGATCTCGTCGACCAGCTTGCGGACGTGGGTGAAGGTGAGTTCGCCGGGGCGGCCGACCGCGATGCCGTCGGCGATCGTCGAGAACGACGGCAGGCGTACCGGCTCGCCGGCCTTGAGCGAGGGCGGGAAGGCGGCCGCGCTGGCCGCCTGCACCCCGATCACCCGCACCTCGGGGCGCAGCGCCTTGGCGACCACCGCCATCCCGGAGATCAGACCGCCGCCGCCCACCCCGGTGACGATCGTCCGCACCTCCGGACACTGCTCGAGGATCTCCAGGGCCACCGTGCCCTGCCCGGCGATGACGTCCGGGTGATCGAACGGGTGGATGAACACCGCCCCGGTCCGCTCGGCGAAGGTCTGCGCGGCGACCAGCGACTCGTCCACCGTGTTGCCGACCAGCTCGACCGAGGCGCCGTACCCCTTCGTGGCGGCGACCTTGGGCAGCGGGGCGTTGACCGGCATGAAGACCGTGGCGTGGGTGCCGACCAGGTCGGCGGCGAGCGCCACCCCCTGCGCGTGGTTGCCGGCGCTCGCCGCGACCACGCCGCGTTCCCGCTCCTCGGCCGAGAGCCGGGAGATCCGCACGTACGCCCCGCGCACCTTGTACGAGCCGGCGCGTTGCACGTTCTCGCACTTCAGCCACGCCGGCCCGCCCAGCGCGGCGCTGAGCGGGCGGGACGGCTCCAGCGGGGTGGTACGGGTGACCCCGGCGAGCAGCTCCCGCGCGGCTTGTACGTCGGCGAGACCGACCAGTTCCGTCATGCCCCGATCGTGCCACCCGCCCCCGGTTAAACCTGCGGCGACGCCACGGTCGGATACGTCGCAACCTGCGGCGACGGCCCCGTGACGGGCTGCACCGGGTCGGCGGCCGGCACGGGCGGAGGGCCGGCCGGCGGCCACGCCGAGGTGGCCCGGCTGATCCGATCGTGCTGCGCCGTCGAGATCTTCAGCATCAGCACGACCAGCGACACGCCGGCCACCAGAAGGGCCAGCGCCGGCACGCAGTTCCGCAGGGCCGCGTCCCGGTAGTGGTCGAAGTCCCGCACCGCGCTCCGCTCGGCCAGCCGCACGTCGGCCTGCAGATCGGCGAGGTTGCTGATCAGGTTGCCGATGTCGAACACCAGCCAGCTCACCCACCAGACGGCGACCAGCGCCTGCCACCGGGCCCGGCCGAGGCTGTCCCGCACGATGCCGACCATCACCACGCACGGCAGCCCGAGGCTGGCGACGGGCACCCACCAGCCGGCGATCGCCCAGTGCGCTGCGAGCGATGACCGGAAGCCGGGAAAGGCGTCGGTGTTCTTCCGGGCGCGGAACATCCAGATCATGACCAGCGCCGCCGCAACCAGGAAAGCGACGGGATAAGCGAGGGACAGCACCCCCTGAACGGCGACGAACTGGCGTTCGACATCAGCGCCACCGGCCGCACCGGACGCCCGCAACCGCACCGCCGCCACGGCCGGTGCGAGCGCCAGCGCGGTGAACAGCACCGTCGTGAGACCCACGCCCATCGCGGCGGCCAACCCGAATCCCCGCACGGAGAACGTTGGCATACCCGGCGAGAGCAACGGCCGGTCCGGGTGCGCGTCGCAGCTCGGGCACCTGTCGGCGCTCGTGGTCAGCTCCGCTCCGCAGGCCTGGCATCGCATGTCTGTCCCCCGTGTACGCGTGGAGCAGGTCGCGGACACGCTAGACGATCACGCCGTGGCCGGCGACCCCGTGCCGACGCGCGGGTACCCGGGAGCATGCCGCTGCCAGGGGGCCTGCATCTCGAACTGGCCGGCGACGCCGAGCAGCAGCAGCTCCGAGCCGGGCGGCCCGATGAACTGCACGGCGACCGGCACGCCGTCGGGGCGGCGGCCCACCGGCACCACGATCGACGGCAGGCCGGCGATGTTCCACGGCGCGGCGTACGGGGCGTACCGGATGTTGGCCTTCATGTTCGCGATCCAGGACCGGCCGGCCCAGCCGGCGGCCTCCGGCGGCGGCCCGGCCAGCGCCGGGGTGAGCAGCAGGTCGACCGAGTGCTCGGCGAAGAAGTTCACCGACCGCTCGCGCCAGGCGAGCCGGTCGGCCTCGCGGACGTACCCCCGGCGCTGCGCCCACTCACCGAGCGCGACGTGCCGGCGACTGCGCCGCTGGAGGTCGCGGCGCTCCACCCCGGACGCCCGCACGTCGGCGGCGGCCGCGGCGAACCAGGTGGCGATGCCCTGCAGACCGAGCCGGGTCGGGTAGACCGGGTCGGCGGAAACGGTGTCGTGCCCGGCCGCGGCCAGTAGCCGGCCGGCGGCGGCCACGGCGTCCCGGTTGGGCGCGTCCGGCGAGACCCCGCGCACCGGCGAGCGCAGCGAGACGCCGACCCGCAGCCGCGGCGGCTGCTCCAGCTTCTCCGGGCGACGCCCGGCCAGCACCGAGAAGCCGACCACCGCGTCGGCGACGGTGCCGGTGAGCACGCCGTGCTCGGCGAGGCCGAACCAGTCCTCCGCGCCGAGCTGGCAGGGGACCACGCCCCGGCCGGGTTTGAGCCCGACCAGGCCGCAGCAGGCCGCCGGGATGCGGATCGACCCGAGGCCGTCGTTGCCGTGCGCCATCGGCACCAGCCCGGCGGCGACCGCGGCGGCCGCGCCGCCGGAGGAGCCGCCGGGGGTACGCGACCGGTCCCAGGGGTTGCGGGTCACGGCGGTGGCGTCGTCGGTGAGCGCCCAGAGGCCGAGCTCCGGCATCCGGGTCACCCCGAGGATCACCGCACCGGCGCCGCGCAGCCGACGAACGACCTCGTGGTCGGCCTCCGCCACCGGGGTACGCGCGGCCGCCGAGCCGTTCCACGTGGGCAGGCCGGCGACCGGAGTGTTCTCCTTGACCGCGACCGGCACCCCGGCCAGCGGGAGGTTGGCCAGGTCCTCCTGCTCGTCGACCTTCTCCGCCTCGGTGATCGCCTCCCCGCCGCGCACCGTGCGGAACGCGGCGAGGTCGGCGTCGGCCCGGCCGAGATGGTCCAGGTGGTCGGCCACGACCTGGGTGGCGGAGACGTCGCCGCGGCGTACGCCCCGGGCGATCTGCTTGGCCGTCGCCCCCACCCAGGTCGTCGGCATGAAGTCCTGCACGGCCACGGCCACCCTCCCCAGCCAGCGGTCAGCCCAGTGCCTGCTCCAGATCGGCGAGCAGGTCGTCGACCGTCTCGATGCCGACAGACAGTCGCACGAGATCGGCGGGAACTTCAAGCGGCGAGCCGGCAGCGCTCGCGTGTGTCATCCGACCCGGGTGCTCGATGAGGGACTCGACCCCGCCGAGGGACTCGGCGAGCACGAAGAGCCGGGCCCGGTTGCAGATCTCCACGGCGTGCTCCTCGCCGCTCGCGGCGCGGAAGGAGATCATGCCGCCGAACCGGCGCATCTGCTTGGCGGCCACCTCGTGGCCGGGGTGCGCGGGCAGGCCCGGGTAGATGACCTGGTTGACCTTGGCGTGACCGTCCAGGTACGCCGCGATCCGCTCGGCGTTGTCGCAGTGCCGGTCCATCCGTACCCCGAGGGTCTTGATGCCGCGCAGGGTCAGCCAAGCGTCGAACGGGCCGTTGATCGCGCCCATCGCGTTCTGGTGGTAGCGCAGCTCCTCGCCGAGGGTCCGGTCGGCCGCGATCAGGGCGCCACCGACGACGTCGGAGTGCCCGCCGATGTACTTGGTGGTGGAGTGGACCACGACGTCCGCGCCGAACGCAATCGGCTGCTGCAGGTACGGCGAGGCGAAGGTGTTGTCCACGACCAGCAGCGCGCCCGCGTCGTGCGCGACCGCGGCCAGGGCGGCGATGTCGGCGATGCCGAGCAGCGGGTTGGTCGGCGTCTCCACCCAGACGATCCGCGTGCTGCCGGGGCGGATCGCGGCCCGCACCGCGTCCGGGTCGGAGACCTTGGCCGGGGTGTAGTCCAGCCCCCAACGCTCGGCGACCTTGGCGAAGAGCCGGTAGGTGCCGCCGTACGCGTCGTCCGGGATGACCACGTGGTCGCCCGGCTTGCAGACGGTGCGCAGCAGGGTGTCCTCGGCGGCCAGGCCGCTGGCGAAGGCGAGCGCGACCGGCCCGCCCTCCAGCGCGGCCAGGCACTCCTGGAGCGCGTCGCGGGTGGGGTTGCCGGAGCGGCTGTACTCGTACCCCTGCCGGGGCGCGCCGACGGCGTCCTGGGCGTATGTGCTGGTCTGGTAGATCGGTGGGATCACCGCGCCGGTGCGGGCCTCCGGGTCCTGGCCGGCGTGGATGGCGAGCGTCTCGAAGCCGTGACTCATTCCCGAGACGTTAGTCCGCCCGCCCGTCCCGGCGCGGGGAACCCGGGGCGGTGGGGGTGGCGCTCACGCGGCCCGGTCGGGGTCCCCGATTACGCTGCCCCGGTGAGCGGGTGCGTGTTCTGCGGGATCGTGGCGGGCGAGGTGCCCGGGTTCATCGTCGCCGACGAGCCGGACGGGGTGGCGTTCCTGGACACCCGGCCGGTCTTCCGGGGTCACGTGCTGGTGGCGCCACGCACCCACCTGGTGACGCTCGCCGAGCTGCCGGCCGGCGCGCTGCCGGGCTACTTCCGCCTCGTGCAGCGGCTGGCGGTGGCGGTGGAGACCGGTCTGGGGGCCGGTGGGACGTTCGTGGCGATGAACAACAAGGTGTCCCAGTCGGTGCCGCACCTGCACACCCACGTGGTGCCCCGGACCAGGGGCGACGGGTTGCGCGGCTTCTTCTGGCCGCGCACCCGGTACGCCGACGACGCGCAGGCCCGGGAGTACGCCGACCGGATCGCCGCCGCCCTCACCTGATCCCGCCGGCCCTGCCCCTGCCGGGGCTGTCGACCCCGGATGGTCGACCGGCCCGGCCCGCTCCGCATGATCAACTCGGCCTGCGGCATGTCGTGCTCTCATCGAAGTGAGAGAGCACTGTTTGCGGCATCCCGATCAGGGCACGGGACCGGGCCCCGGTGATTCCCGGCCGGGCGGGTAAGGAACTGGGGACCGGCGCTGTTGCACACGCTGGGAAAGCCATGAGAGGAGTCCCACCGTGTTCCTTCGCCGCATGAAGGCCGAGATGATCTCTCCCGACCAGGCCCTGCCGGGCCGTCCGATCGCGATGCCGATCGCCGACCGGCACGAGGTGCTCCCCTCCTCGCTGAAGGGCCCCTTCCCCGAGGGCTCGCGGGTCGCGGTCTTCGGAATGGGCTGCTTCTGGGGCGCCGAGCGACTGTTCTGGACCCTCCCCGGCGTGATCACCACGTCGGCCGGCTACGCGGGCGGCTACACCCCGAACCCGACGTACGAGGAGGTCTGCTCGGGGATGACCGGGCACGCCGAGGTGGTCCAGGTCGTCTACGACCCGGCGCAGATCAGCTACGAGGACCTGCTCAAGGTCTTCTGGGAGAACCACGACCCGACCCAGGGCATGCGCCAGGGCAACGACGTCGGCACCCAGTACCGCTCGACGATCTACACCACCACCGACGAGCAGCTGGCCACGGCGCAGGCGTCCCGGGACGCGTTCGCCCCGATCGTGGCCCGGGCCGGCAAGGGTGAGATCACCACGGAGATCGCCCCGCTGGGTGACTACTACTTCGCCGAGGACTATCACCAGCAGTACCTCGCCCCGACCAAGAACCCGAACGGGTACTGCAACCACGGGCCGAACGGGCTGAGCTGCCCGGTCGGCGTGGCCCGTGTGGCCGGCTGACCGATCCTGCCGCAGGAGCAAGAGAAGACCGGGTGGCACCCACGCCACTCGGTCGCCGGACTACTTGTGATGTCGTCCGGGCGGCACGCTCCGAAACCCGGCCAAGCCGACCATACGGTACCGGGCGTAGAACCGGCCGGGACGAGGAACGCTGGAACCGAACTTCGCCAGCTTGCTTCATCGGCCCTCCCGAGCGACCGCCAAGAGCACCGCATCGGTCAGCGCCGACTGGCGGTGGTCAACGATGCGGCGCCACGGTCCAGGGGACCGTGGCGCCGCTGACGCCACCGGAGCCGCGGGATTCCTAGGAAGCAGTCCCGAGGGGCGGCATCATCGCTTAATCCTTAACCTTTCCTGCCATCAAATACATCGACACCAGCAGGCAGGCCATGGCGAGAATTGCCGCCAGTTCTCGAGGCATCCAGCTCAGCAGAAGCGCGATGGTCAAAATCGCAGCAACCCCGACCAGCGCGGCCTGCACCGCTTTCCGCGTGGAACTCTTCCAACTGCCGACGTGCCGCATCAGCCTCACCATCTACTGGTAGCCCTGTTGCTGAAGAAACAATAGGTATCGATCGACAAGAATACCGTACCGACTCTTGCAAATGGCCGCGCATACTTCACGTAACGTCGCGCCGCCCCCCAGAGCGCCCATTGAGCGACAAGCCCCCAACCAGCGCCCCACATATGACAGCCTCGGATCACAGGGTTATAGCGGCGATGGGCTCTGAGGTAACCCCGAGACGAACGTCCCGCGAACAGGCACTTGAATGGGTTGTAGTTGCACGACCATTTCCCGTTGAGGTCGTAGACGTTCGCCGGGTCGGCGCAGGTGTACTCGTATCGGTTGCAGCTACCGCCGGGCACGGGGTCGACCTGGAGGAAGCGGCCGGTGACCGGGTTGTAGAGCCGCACGCCCATCAGGATGATGCCCGACGGGGTGTCGGCGGCCCGCTGCTTGGCGCCGAGCCAGCCGTACCGCTCGGCACCGATGTCCCCGCTGTTGCGCAGGTTGCCGTATTCGTTTGCCTCGGTGGTGCGGGCTAGTCCTTCCCCGGTGGCATCCAGCTCGGCGACCAGATCCCCGTGCAGGTTGGTGAGATGCCAACCGACCTCACCGCTGTCGCTGTCGAAGGTGCCGGCCATGCCGGCAAGGCCGGCCAGCGGCCGGGTGAAGGTGTCTGCGGTCTCCTGCGTCCAGCAGGGGTTGTCGTCGTCCCCGTCGTAGTGGTTGACCGCCTGCGCCGCCGCGCCGCTAGCGTTGTCGGTCCATGACCGTACTCGCTCGCCGGTGACGTCAACGGCGTAGTCGGTCGTGCGCCCGTTCTGGGTGATCGTGTCCACCAGGTCGGTCGCGTGGTAGGCCACCGTCACGTTGCCGCCTCCCGGGTTCCCCGTGTCCACGCCGGGAACCGTGGTGGTCCGGCCGAGGGCGTCGTAGACGTACCCGGCGGTGTTGACCCGGTCGGCCGTGTCAAAGGTCCAGGTCCGCGACGACGCCGCGGTCGTGGTCTGACACGTCCCGTCGGAGGCCGGGGCGTACTCGGCCACCGATTTCCGGTTCGACGACGCGCTGAACCCGTACGACCGGGTGACGCACTGCCCGCCGATGACGTCCGCCAGGCTGGTCAGCCGCCCGGCCTGGTCGTAGCTGTAGTTCTGGTCCGACAGGGTCGAGATGTGCTCCCGCCACTGGCCGTGCGCTGATTCGGTCACCGACTCTGTGTAGAGGGTGCAGTCGGCGGCGGGGCAGCCCGGCTTGACGTAGGTCAGGCCGACCTGGGTGCCGGTCTCGTCGGTGTCGGTGCTGACCTGGACCCCGTTGGGCCAGGTCTCCGAGACCAGTTTGCCGTCGGCGTCGTAGCTGCCGGAGAAGACGCCGGCGTCGGTGTCGTCCACCGAGGTCAGCAGGCCGCGCCGCTCGCTGCCCCCGTCGTACGTGTAGGTCCGCTGTGCCTTGCCGTCGTGCGTGGTCTTGGTCCGGCCCAGCAGGTCGTACGTGGTGGTGGAGACGTTGCCGTCGGCGTCGGTGTAAGACGTCTGCCGGCCGAGCGTGTCGTACGCCCGGATGACCTCGGCGGTCACGGCACCCCCGACCACGGACTGGGTCCGCGACAGCTGGCCGGTGGCCTGGTCGTAGACGTTCCGGGTCACCGGGACGGCCGTGCCGAGACCGGCGGCCGCGCTCACCGACGTCTCGTACGCCCGACCGGCGGGGTCGTAGGTCGTGGTGCTCGTCCGCAGCGTGCCGGCGCTGGTCTTCTCGGTCACGACCCGCGCCTGGTTGAACATGTCGTAGGTGGTCACCGTCGCGGGCAGCTCGGGGCCGGACGCCGGCTGGCCACCGGGCTGCACCCGGCAGGGCAGGTTCGCCCACTCCGGCCGCAGGTCGCACTCGCTGTATCCCGACCCCGAGGTGGCCCGGTAGTAGATCGTCTGCCGGGTCGCCGGGGTGTTGGTGGTGGTGCCGCCCGCCGGGGCCGTGGTCGAGGTGACCAGGCCGGTGAGCGGGTCGTAGCTGGTCCGGGTCGCCTGGGCGAGGCCGGACGGGTCGACGGTCACCACGGTCGGCTGGCGCAGACCCCAGTCGTAGGCGGTGGTGGTGGTACGTAGGTCGGAGTCGGTTTCGACGCCGTTGGGGTACCAGCGCACGCCGACCTTCTCGGTGGTGACCAGGTTGTACGGCCCGCCGGTGGTGGGCGCTCCTTCGTCATAGGTGTTGAGGGTGATCTGGCGACCGCGGACGACGGTGTCGTCGGGGAGCATGACATCGTGCTCCGGCTCCCAGGTGCTGGTGAGCCGTTGCCCGTCGGACGAATAGGTGTTCAGGGTCGACCTGGCTCGGGCCAGCGTCGTCTCCGTCGCAGCGTCGTCGGTTGGGCTGGCGTTGAGCGCCCGCTCCCGGTTGCCGGCGGTGAGCGTCCGCACCGTGTTGCCCCACTGGTCGTACCAGGTGGCGTCGATGTGGCCGCCCGGCGTGGCGGTGTTGACCTTGCGGGCGTTGGCGTCCAGGTAGGTCACCGTGGCCTGCTCGTAGGACGACGGGAGGGCACCGGTCGCCGGGTTGCCGTCCGGCACCTGGTCGGCGGGGAAGACCGCGCTCGCGTCGGTCGGCGCCTCGGTCTGGTACCAGCGGCTGGTCTGGGCCGCCGACAGGTCGTACGGGGCGCCGGCCCCGGAGACCGGCACCTTGTAGACGACCGTGGTGACGGCCGTGCCGGCGGTCAGCGCGGAACGGGTCACCTTGTAAAGCCGGCCCTTGCCCGGGTCACCCGCAATGGTGGTGTAGCTGAGCTGCCACGGCTCCTGGCCGTTCGGGGTGACCGAGGAGAGGATGCCGTCGAGGTCGTAGGTGTAGGTGTCCCGGAGCTGGTGCGAGCCGCCCTCGTCGGACCAGTCCAGCCGTGGGTCCCAGCTGACCCGCAGCCGACCGGCGTCGTCGTAGGCGTAGCGGGCCATCGGCACGGTTCGCATCGCCGGGGTGGCCAGGTCCGGATCCCAGGCGGTGAACGAGATCTCCTTCACCCGGCCCAAGTAGTCGCCCCAGCCGGCCTCGGTGCCACCGGTGGCGGTGGTCGCCGTCGCGTAGCTGATGGTCAGGGCCCGGCAGCCACGGGTCAGGGTGGCGCAGTTGACCCCGTCGGGCACCGGTGCCAGCATCCGGGTCGGGCGGACGATCTCCTTGTTGTTGATCGTCACCTTCTCCCAGCTCAACGTCGTGGTCTGGTTGCTGCCCGGCACGGTCACCGAGGTCGGGAAGTACTTCCCGGTCGCAGCGCCGGCCACCCGGGTGAACAGCACGGTGTTGCCGTCGGTGTCGGTCAGCGTGTACCGGTCACCCGCGCTGTCGTAGGTCAGCTGGAGGCCCTCCATCCCGACCTCCGGATCGAAGGCGGTGGCGGTCCGCTTGCTGAAGCCGATGGTGTCGCCCTCGGGCAGCCCCACCTGCACCAGCGAGCCGTACACGCTCAGCGAGGTGTACGGGGAATCCGCCTCGTCAACGATGGTGCCGGAGACCCAGCCAGGGCCGAACATGTTCGCCGAGTCCGTCTCGGTGGCCCGGCGGGTGTTGTACGAGCGGGTCACCGTGAGGTCGCTGCCGAACGAGTCCACCGACACGTCGGTGTCCGACAGCGTGTAGTTACCGGTGATCAGATTGACCGAGCCCGGCCCCATCTGCACCGACTCGGCGGTCGCCTGGTTCCGGTCGAAGGTGATCTTCACCGGGCTGGAGGTGCCGCCCGTGCCGCCGGTGAACGTGCCGCGCAGCTGGAGCGGGCCGTCCCGCGGGATCGACTCGGCGTCAGCTGCCGTGAGGGTGGCCTCGACGTCCCAGTTCAGCTTCGGGAACGCGCCGCCGCCGCTGGTCGGCAATGGCCAGGTCACCGCCCCGCCGCCGGCCGCCACGGTCACGTGCCCGGCCGGGATGTCGGTCCACGCGTCGGCGTCGCCGCGCCGCCACTGGTAGGTGACGCCGGTCGCGGCCGCCTGGCCGATGCCGGTGATCGCGGTCTTCGCCGCGGTGATGTCACCCTCCTTGGGCGCGGTCACCGCACCGGAGCCCACCTTGAAGGTGTACGTCTGGATCGCGGAGGTGTTGCCCGCGCGGTCCTTCGAGCGCACGTACAGCGTCTGCGGCCCGTCAGTGGTCGGCGTGATGGACACGGTGGCCGTGCCGCCCAACGCCGCCGCGTTGACGGTCTGGTTCGGCGGGTTGACGTTCAGCCCGTACTCGTAGGACGCGACATCCGAGACGCCCGACGCGCCGAAGGTGAAGCTGCCCGCCGTGCCGACCGCACCGGCCCACTGCCCAGCCGGGTATGCCGTCGAGGAGATCGTCGGCATCGCCGACGGTGCGGTGGTGTCGATGATGAACGCGCAGTAGCTGCTCCACGCCCCGTCGACCAGACCGTCGTTGCCCCGCACGTGCCACGAGTAGGTGCCGCCCTCGCCGAACGCGCCGGCCGGCACGGAGGTCGACAGCCAGGAGCCGGACGCGCCCGGCCCGACGATGGCGGTGCCGATGTGGCTGCCCCCACCGGTCACCCACTCGAACTCGGCCTTGACCTGGGAGCCCTCGGCGTCGTTGATCTGCGCCCGCAACTGCGGGGTCTTCGTGTTGATGTACGGCAGGTTCGAGCCGGTCACGCAGGCCGTCGACGGCACCGTCGCCCGGGAGCCGACCGTCGGTGGGGACTGGTACGTCAGGTTGACGTACGGGTCGTTGGCACCCTCCATCGAGTTGAACTTCTTCCAGCCGAGGCTGTCCGTCTCCGAGGTGGACCGCAGACCCACGTTCACGGTGCAGCAGGTCGCGCCGCTCGCGTGGTCCGCGAAGGCCCCGGTCACCGACGAGTTGACCCAACCGGCCGCGCAGGAGGAGCTGTAGCCCTTGGTGGACGAGGTGTACCCCAGCTTCTTGACCCAGGTGGGTTGGCTGGTCCACCGGGTGGAGGTGCTGGCGTACAACGTCTCCCAGGTCTCCCACTGCCGCGCGGTGCAGCTGTAGGAGTGGTGCTCCCACAGGTACAGCGTCGCCGCCTGCACCTGGTTGCCCTTCAGCCAGTCCAGGCCGTCGAAGCGGA
>NZ_JBJZOG010000080.1:0-30508 GCF_047200535.1 Micromonospora mangrovicola
TACGGGCGCTACGGGCAGTACCCGGGCAAGTACGATCGCCTGTCGCTCTACGGTGACCCGGACACGGTTCTGGGTGCTGCGGCACCGGACCCGGCGGCGCTGTTCAAGGCACTCAAGATGGCGAACGCGACCGTTCGCGAGAACCCGGACGGCACGCTGCACTTCGAGTACGCCACGCAAGACAAGGATGGGTCAACCACTACGTCGGGTGACATCACTCGTGATGCCGACGGCCGGATTGGGAAGGTGGCACTCAACGGCACGTGGCAGTCGACGGCGAAGGGCCGGCTCGACACCGGCACCTACACCGCGACGCTCGAACTGTTCGACTACGGCGTCCAGGTGAAGGTGAACCTGCCAACCGACGTCGTCCCGGCCAAGTAGGTCTTTGCGGGACAGGGCACCGCTTGTGTCGCGCCCTGTCCCGCCGGATCCGCCCGATACGAGACGATCCACAGATCTTCGGAAGAGTTCTCGGTTCCAGTCCGCCCCAGAGGCTGGGGTCAGCAAGAAGTCAGCGAGACGCGCAACAACAACCGGTAGCCACTGACACAGGACAGCGCGATCTCCGATGACGACACCATCACCTGGCACTGATCGAGGAACATTCGCTGTGAGGTTCCCCCGGCAGCTTGGAGGCTTTCGATCGTGCTCTGATGGAGCTGACGGGGCTCATTCGTGGCAGCACCGAAGAAGTACCCCGATAAGCTGCGTGAACCTGCGGTGCGCTTGTATCGGAAGTCGGACCCGACACCGGTGATTCGCCGGCTGGCGCGGCAGTTGGCTGTCGACAGCCGTGGCGGAGCATGAGGGTTGGCACCTGGCACAGGAGCAGGCTCCCGTCGAGCAGTCAAGCGAGCAGCCAACCAGCGAGCATGCAAGGACGACGGCGGACCGGGACGCCATGTCCGGCTTGGGGACCAGCGCTCGGAGACTGACTCGTAATGCGTAGGTCGACGGTTCAATTCCGTCAGGCGGCTCGGTGAAGAAGCCAAGGTCTCAAACGACCGGCTTCGGCGTTTCCAAGGTTGACAACATCGCCGCCGACCGTGCCGGTCCGCATCCCACGCCGCGACCGCCTTGTCCAGCCGGTTGACGACCGCGTTTCGGTCGTGACCGAACAGGTCCGCGTACACGTCCAGCGTCATCGACGCCGAGGCGTGCCCGAGCATTCGCTGCACCGCTGTGGCGTTCGCCGCCGCGTCGGCCGCTCGCGCCGAGGAGAGCGTGGCCAGTGCCCGACGGGCCCGCTCCGCGCGCCCCGATGCCGTCCGGCGAATAGTCGGGTGGGCCGCCGTCGTGGCCGGTGATACCGGACCTGGTCGCTGCGACGCGTGGCAGTCGGGCGTGGTCGGCCACGTAGGCGTCGCAGACCCCCGGGTACGTCGGCGGCCGGCGCCCTCGCGTCGTCCCCCCGGTCAGGAATCCGGTTCGTCCGCCCCGGGCGTCGAGCGGCGGCGCGGCAGGCAGAGCTGGGCGGACAGCAGCCCGGCCGCGCCGACCAGGGTCCACAGCGCCCATGGGCCGATCGCGTACACGGCGCCGCCGATGAGCGGTCCGGTGCCCGTACCGATCGTGTACGCGGTGCCGTGCAGCCCCTGGTAGCGCCCGACCATCCGTGGCGGAGTCAGACTTCCCAGGTAGGCGTAGGCGACGGAGCTGGACATCATCTCGCCGAGCGTCCACATCAGCACTGTCGCCGACAGCAGGACCATGTGGGTCATGAATCCGGTCAGTGCGAGACCGACACCGACGAGCAGGTTGCCGACGGCCAGTACGTGCTCCGGCCGGTACCGGGCGACCGCGGCGGTGGTGGGCAGCTCCAGCACCAACACCAGCAGACCGTTGAGCCCGATGAGGAGACCGAAGTCGCGCGCGCTCAGACCCACGTCGCTGACGTGCAGGGGCAGGCCGACGGTGGACTGGATGTAGACGAACTCGGCGACCACGGTCATCAGCAGGAATCGCACCAGGGTGCGGTCGGCGAGCGCCTGCCGGTACCCGACCGCCTGGCTCGCGTGCGTGTCGGCGTCGTTCTGGTCGGAGCGCGGCTGGGGCGCATCCCGTAGCAGCACCGCCACGACCACGCCGAACAGCAGGCACGCGGCGGCGTTGCTCAGGAAGAGTTCCACGTAGGAGGTGCTGGCCAGCACGCCGCCGATGACGCCGCCCAGGGCGGCGCCGATGTTCATCGCGGCCCGGAACACGCCGAAGGCGGCGAGTCGTTGCTGGTTGGTCGTCACGGAGTCCAGCAGTACCGCGGCTGCGGCCGGCCGGTAGATCTGCGACGTCACGCCGATGAGGCCGACCACCGCGACGGTGATCGGGAACGGTCCGAGGGACGGCACGATCGCCGTCAGCCCGGAGGTGGTCACGGCGGACAGCACGATGGTCCACCGCCGGCCGATCCTGTCGGTGAGGTAGCCACCGACGGTGTTGCCGAGTACGTTGCCCAGACCGGACATGCCCAGCACGAACCCTGCGGCGCCGGCGGAGTAGCCGCGCCCGGTCAGGTAGAGCACGATGAACACGGGCAGGAAATTGCCGACCCGGTTGACCAGGATGCCGAGACTGATGATCCACACCCGGCCGGGCAGGGTGCGCAGCGCGTCGCGGAATCGTGGCTCGTCGGCGACCGACCGCTCCGGCGTCGTGGTGCTCACGCCGTGGGCTCGGTGCGTACGTGGATCGCCGCGGCCAGCCGCCGGCCGTGGGCGATCGCTTCGGTGACGGTGGCGCCGCGGGCGATGACGTGACCGACCTTGTCCTCGTTCCAGGTCAGCGGTGGCACCTCGTCGCCCGGCGCCACCTCCAACTGGAGGTCGACGAACGCCGGGTCCGCGCGCACGGCGTCGACGCCGCTCACCTCCACGACCCGTCCGGGCTCCGGCGTGAGGAACCGGACGGCCGCCCCGCCCCGAGGCTCCGGCGACGTGGCCAGCGGCTCCACCACGCCGAAACTGGCGCCCAGCGCGTAGCGCTCCATGTCGACGCCGTAGGCGATCTCGGTCAGTTCATTGATCCGGTCACCGCCGATGCGGTTGTGCGACTCGACGATCCGCGGGCCGCGCGAGGTCAGCTTGATCTCGGTGTGCCCTGGACCGTTGCGCAGCCCCACCGCGTCGAGGAAGTCCGTGACCAACCGCGTGACCTCGTGCAGCGTGTCGGCCGAGCAGCCGCTGGGCTGCGAATGCCCGATCTCGACGAAACCGGGGCCGCTGCACTCCTTGTCGGTCACCGCCACGACCACATGCCGCCCGTCGAAGGTCAGGGTCTCGATGCTGATCTCCGGGCCGTCCAGGAATTCCTCCATGAGGAACTCGTCGAAGGCTTCGGCACGGACCAGGTCCCTGGCGGTCCAACGCCCGTCGAGGGATCGGAACCGTTCGGCGACGACGTCCACGTCGGCTTGGTCGCGGATGCAGAACACCTTCAGGCTGCCCGATTCGGAGATCGGCTTGACGATGATCGGGAGCCCGTGCGCCTGAACGAACTCCCGAACGTCCTGCGCGGAACGGCCGACCGCGGAGGCCACCGGACTGATGCCCCTCGCGGCCAGATGCCGGCGCATCCGCCATTTGTCCAGCAGCAGTTCCACGGTGGCGACGGACTCGCCGCCGAGGCCGAGCGCCTCGTTGATCCGCGCCGTCGGCAGCAGCCCGAGCTCGAACAGCGACACGGCCGCCTGGAACGGGTACGCCTCGTGCAGCGCCCGCACCAGCGGCAGGAGCCGGTCGATGTCGCCGTAGTCGAGCAGCAGCGCCTGATCGACGTAGGGCCAGTGGCCGCGGTCGTACTCGTCCGGGAACTGGGCGTGAACCACGTCCAGGCCGAGTTCCCGGGCCTTGCGGACCTGCTTGAGCTTGCCGCCGACGACCAGGACGCGAGGCCGTCCGGTGGCGACCGCCGAGGAGCGGCGGCCGGTGGGTACGAGATCGTCGGACAACGTGGCTCCCTCTCTCACGTTTTGCTCCCGGCGGCTCGCCGGGAGTCGGGACGGACGTGACCTAGGCCACGGTCTGCTGGGCGAGCACGAGCAGCACGACCACCACCCATCGGGCGGGCGTGCAGGACCACGCCGTAGCCACGGGCGGCCAGCAATCCCGGGCGGGGCAGGTCGGCGAGGCGCACGGCGAGCGCGGCGCGCCACCGGCCGCCCGCTCCGGTGGGCGGAGCGGCGCCGGCGGGCGGGTCCGCGAGCTCCGTGGTGACCATGCGAGCAGCCTCGTCGAGCACGGTTGTGCGCAGTACTGTTTTAGCTCCAGCCGAATCTTGGAGGTCCGGTGCTCACGATCGAGTTCTCCGCGGGCGACGTCGCGCGGATCCGGATCGTCCTGTCGTGCCTGTGGGAGGTCGCGTCGAGCTTCCACGTGCTGCAGGGGCCCAGCGGCCATGCCGTGCAGCTGCCGTGGCTGCGCCGGGTCACCCCGCGGCTGGCCGCCGCCGGTCTCGGCCCGGGCGGCGACAGTCTGCTCGCCGGCCTCATCCCGCCGGGCCCGCGCTATATGCCGGACTTCCTGACCCCGCCGTCGTCCACGCTCAGCCCCGACATCGAGGCGGAGCTCGAGATCGTGCTGGCCACGCCGCCGGCGACGGTGCGCGCCGACCTCGACCAGCTGGAGGTCCCGTTCACCCCGGCCGTGCGGGCGATGTACGCCGATCCCGCCGCCGGGCTGGCCCGCCTCGCCGGGGAGATCCGGAGCTACTGGGACATCGCGCTCGCGGCCGACTGGCCGCGGATCCGTGCCCTGCTGGAGGCCGAGGTCTTCCACCGGGCCCGGCTGCTCGTCGAGGAGGGCGCGGCGGGCCTGCTCAACGGCCTGCACGACCGTATCGGCTGGGACGAGAGCACGCTGTCCATCGCGCAGAAGTGGTGCTCGGGCGGGACGGTGCTGTCCGGGGCCGGGCTGCTGCTGGTGCCGAGCGTCTTCGTCTGGCCCGCCGTGCGTACCGTCGCCTCGCCCGAGAACCCGCAGCTGGCGTACCCGCCGAGGGGCGTGGGGACGCTGTGGGAGGGCGCGGCCGGTGCGCCACCCGAGGCGTTGGCCGCCGTGATCGGCAAGTCGCGTGCTCAGCTGCTGGTCGAGCTGGAGTCACCGGCGTCCACCACCGAGCTGGCACGGCGCACCGGCATGTCTGCTGGCGGTGTCTCGCAGCACCTGGGAATGCTGCGCGCGGCCGGCCTCATCACCGCGCACCGGTCCGGGCACGCGGTGCTCAACGTGCGTACGCCTGCCGCGGAGACGCTACTGGCGGCGGCCGCATGACCGGTGCGCTTCCTTCCGGGTGACCCACGAGGGGGATTGATCTCGTCCCGCCCCGGCCTGGGGGCGACCTCCGGCCGGCACCGGCCGGCTCGGCCGGCCGTAGCGGTGGTATCGCCCGGTGACGTTGACGGGTCAGTTCGGGGCGGTCCGGCGGAGTTTCCCGAAGAAGGCCCTTATGTCGTTGACCAGGAGTGCTGGTTGTTCCATTGCCGCGAAGTGCCCGCCCCGGTCGTACTCCGTCCACTGCACGATGTGGTTTGTGCGGTCCGCGATGTGTCGCAGCGGAATGAAGTTGTCATGTGGGAAGACGGCCAGCGCGGTCGGGGCCGTCGACGGTTCGGGGGGCAGGCCCCGGTAGTCGGCGTGCGCCCGTTCGTAGTAGATGCGGGCGGATGAGCCGGCAGTGCCGGTCAGCCAGTAGAGCATCACGTTGGTCAGCATCTGGTCACGGTCGACGGCGTCCTCCGGGCGGCTCTCGGAGTCCGTCCACTCCTTGAACTTCTCGACGATCCAGGCCAGTTGGCCCACCGGTGAGTCGGTCAAGCCGTACGCCACCGTCTGTGGCCGCGTGGACTGGATGTCGGCGTATCCCTGACGCTCGCGGCTCCAGGCCTTGATGCGTTCCCAGGAGGCCAGCGTGCGCTGGCGCTCATTCGGGCTCAGAGCAGCCAACTCGTGTGGGTCGGGTTCCTGCGGCTGAAAGGAGTTGGGCAGCAGGTTGAGATGTACGCCGATGACCCGGTCGGATCGGGTTCGGCCGAGCTCTCGCGAGATGATCGCGCCCCAGTCGCCGCCCTGCACACCGTACCGTCCGTAGCCGAGACGTTCCATCAGCACGGCGAACGCGGCGGCCACCCGCTTGAACTCCCAACCTGTCTCGCTGGTCGGCCCGGACAGCGTGAATCCCGGGATGCTCGGAAGTACCAGGTGAAACGCGTCGGCCGGGTTGCCGCCGTGCGCACGGGGGTCAGTGAGTGGGCCGACCACCTCGGCGAACTCGACGATGGAGCCGGGCCAGCCGTGCGTCATGAGCATCGGGGTCGCGTCTGGTTCGGGTGACCGGAGGTGGGCGAAGTGAATGTTCGCGCCGTCGATCGTGGTGGTGAATTGTGGCCACCGGTTCAACCTGGCCTCTGCGACCCGCCAGTCGTACTCCTGACGCCAGTAGTGCACGAGCTCCTTGAGGTAGTCACGCGGGACGCCGTACGCCCATCCCACACCCGGCAGCTCGTCGGGCCAGCGGGCGCGGTCGAGACGTTCCTGCAGATCATCCAGGTCGCCCTGCGGAATATCGAGATGAAAGGAATGGATATCTTCGCTGGCCGTCCCTGTCGTCACTTCGCGTATGTTACGTCCAACCGACGGGGCCTTGCCCCGAGCATCGGCTTCCTCAGAACCCCCGGCCGCGCCGAGACCAGGCCGTTTCGCGGTCGCGCGGGCGGCCCATGCGACGAGCAGGCCCAGAACCAAGCCGCTCGGGATTCCGACCTCAAGCGTGCGCACCGGGCCGCACCCAGCCCGCAGGAGGTCGGCGGACCGCGGGGGCGACGTGGGATGTGGTACCCGCTACGCCGTGCGGGCGGTGCATCCGCGACTGCCGGGATCGACCACCCGTCGCGCCGGACCGGCGCTCATTCGAAGGAGTACCACGCATGTCCCGTCTCGCCCGTCGCGTAGCCGCGCTGATCTGTGTCATCGGCCTCGCCGCCGCTTCCGTACTGACCGCCGGGCCGGCCCAGGCCGGCACCGCCCCCAGTAGCGACTGCACCACCATCAGACAGCGCGGTCCGACGGTCCATGTCACCGACTTCAGCGGGCTCACCATCGCGTCGGTGAAGCAGTTCTACGGCACCTGCTCGGGGAGTCAACGCAACTGGTCGTACGTCTGGATCTGGGATCAGGCCTACACAACGTGGGACATCCATGTGCTGTCGACCGGCATCCGGGCGGAGACCTCCCCGGGTGAGTGGTCGGCGGACCTGGGCGAGAGGTCGGGCGGGTGGAACCAGCAGGAGGTCAAGTCCTACCCGACCAACACCGCGTACCAGTGCACGAAGGCATACGCGACGATCGACATCTATCACAAGGCCAGCGGTTACTACATGGGGTTCCGTGAGGGTGGGACCGCCCGGGTCTGCTGACGCCAACTATCCGGATCCCGGGCACCGCCCGGCGGTGCCCGGATCCGCTCCACTTGGCACAGGTGCCGCATCGCATGTTCGGCCGCTCCGGCAGCGCTGTTCCACCCCCGAGCCCGCGCCGAACGGGAACTTCCGTCGGTGCCGGTGGGGAGAAATGATCCGTAGCCCTAGGAGTTCCCAGGTAGTCGTTGGGCGAGTTCCCGGCGCAGGGTTCGGCGGTCGGGGCTCATCCGGTCAATCGGAATGGCCAGCTCGTACGGCTTGTGTCGCCCGAGCCCCGACCATTGATGAGCCTCGAGCGGAGGCCGGGTGCGCCGGGGGTCCACCGGCGTCACTTCCAGGCGCGGCTCCAACCATCCATGGACCCTCGCCCGGGCGACGTTGGACCAGTCGATCGCCAGCGTGCTGCCGTCAGGGCCGGTCACCTCCAGGGCCGTGTCTGTCAGCCGTAGGGGTAGCCGGGGTCGGTGCTTGCGGGACCACCGTGCCACAGCCCCGGAAGCGACGGCGACGGGACCGTAGAGCAGGACGAGTTCCCACCACCGGCGGTGCTGCAGCAGGCTGGCGGCGGTGACGACCGCGGCGGCGACGAGCAGAGCCACGACCATACTGACAACGCGTCGGCGAGGCGAGCGCCGGAACTCAACCACGGACGGCTCATCAACGGTGGCCACTGCCCCTTGCTTCCCGGCGGTGCCCATCGGGAAACCAGGCGGTCATCGCGGTCGGGGCCAGCGCCGAGCTCACCGTCTCCATGGCGCCTCAGCGCCGCATGACCCAGACGTCCACCGGCTCGGTGAGCGTGCGGACCACCTCCCAGCCGGCGCGGCGGTACATCTCGACGTTGCCCGGGCTGCTGGTCTCCAGCACCGCCGGCAGGCCGTCCGCCTCGGCGCGGCGCAGGCCGGCCCGCATGACGGCGTGTCCCCAGCGCCGGCCGGCGTGGTCGGGGTGGGTGCCCAGGACGCCGAGGTACCAGAACGGGGTGGTCGGCAGCGCCGCGTGTACGGCGTGCTCGTAGCCGCGAACCCTGGCCAGCGCGTCGCCTGGGAGTTGGGCGGCGAGGGCGTCGTCCGGCGCTCCGGCATCCGTGAGCGGCGGCTCCCAGATGGCCACCGACGCCCCACCCTCGACGGTCCAGATCGTCCGCCGGCGCACCCGCTTGTCGAAGAGGTGGCCGAAGAAGGCGGCGGCGTACCGCGGGTAGGTCGCCTCGTCGGGGAAGAGGTGCCGCAGCACGGGATCCCGGGCGAACGCGGCGACCAGCGAGGCGACGACCCGCGCCCGGTCCGCCGGCCCGGCCACGGTGATCCGCGGTGTGTCCACAGCGCCCGACGGTAGCGCGTTCCCCGGCGATGCTCGGCCCCCGTCCGACCAGCGGGTCGGCCATCCGCCGGATCACCACCGGTCGTACCAGACGAAGTGGGCCCGGCAGGCACGGCCTGGGCCGGCCCACCGGGCTCACTCCGGCAGGGAGAGGAACGGTCAGAGGTTGCGGGCAGGGTCGGCCGGATCAGCCGGGAAGGTGCGCGCCCGCTGCGCGGGCAGGTCGGTCGCCACGTACCCGGTGTCGGTCTCCGGAGCGGGCTCGTCGTCGGGATCCGCGCGGTGCTTGGCCACCGCGGTGGCGCCGGCCGCCGCCACGCCTGCGGCCGTCGCGCCCACCGCCACGGCCGTGCCGGAGACACCGGCCCGGCCGTCGTCGCCCACGGAGCCGGCGGCGTGCTCCACGCCGGGCGTGCCGAGGGTGCGCCCGTCGTCGACCGTGCCGCGCCAGGCGCCCGTCTCGGCGCCGCGGCTCTCGATGTACGACTTGAACTTCTCCAGGTCGGCCTCGGCCCGCTTCTCGACGAGGTGCAGCTTGTCGCCGGCCTTCTCGACCAGCCCCTCCGGCTCGTACTCGAGGGAGAGCCGGACCTGGGTGCGGTCGGCGCCGATCGGCTGGAAGTGGACCGCGCCCGCGTTGGTGGCGCCGCTGGTGGCCGCCCAGGCCACCTTCCGGTCCGGCACCTGCTCCAGGACCCTGGCGTCCCACTCGCGCCGCACGCCCGCGATCTCGGCCACCCAGTGCATCCGCCGGTCGTCGAGCTGGCGCACCTCCTGGACGCCGCCCATGAACCGGGGGAACTCCTCGAACTGGGTCCACTGGTTGTACGCGGTGCTGACCGGCACGTCGACTTCGATGGACTTCTCCACCTTGGTGGTCATCGATCCTCCTCGTCGTTCATTCGTCCGCACCTGGATCCGTACCCGAGGACATCCGACTCAACCGTGACGAAGGGCCCGCGACCGGACGTCCTCCGGTCGCGGGCCCGCACGCAGCTGTCATCCGCTCGGTGCCTCCCCCGCCAGCTCCGTGCCGAGCCGGCAGATCAGGCGGTGGTGCCGGAGTTGGCGGCCGCGCGGCCGGCGCCGCGGGGGCCCCGGCGTGGTCGGCGTACGACGGTTGCTGAGCCATCTGACCCTCCACTGTGAAGTTGCTGGAGGTTTCCTGATATCCCTGCCGTCACCTGCCGAAACATGACGATCGATCCCGTACGGGCGCGGGCGTCCGGGGGACGCGGCCGGTCAGGAGTAGAGGGACTTCAGGTAGTCCGGGCCGTAGTGCCGTTCCAGCTCGGCGAGGCTCTCCACCGGAGCCTCGACCTCCTTGATCAGCCGGGCCCGGGACGGCAGCACGTCCGGCCGCCAGGTCTCCGGCCGCCACAGCTCCGAGCGGAGGAACGCCTTCGCGCAGTGGTAGAAGATCTGCTCGATGGTCACCTCGACCGCCAGCACCGGGCGGTGCCCCTTGACCGTCAGGTCGTCGAACCACGGCGCGTCGCTGATCAGCCGGGCCCGGCCGTTGATCCGCAGCGTGTCGGTGCGCCCGGGGATCAAATAGATCAGCCCGACGTGCGGGTTGGCCAGGATGTTGCGGTAGCCGTCGGCCCGCCGGTTGCCGGGCCGCTCCGGGATGGCGATGGTCGTCTCGTCCAGCACCAGGGTGAAGCCGGGCGGGTCGCCCTTCGGCGACACGTCGCAGCTGCCGTCCGCGCCGGCCGTGGCGACCAGGCAGAACGGCGAGGCGGCCAGCCACTCCCGGTCCTGCGCGTGCAGCACGGTCCGTTCCTTGGCCAGCGCCCGCCGGCCCGGGGCGCCGAGCAGTTCGCGCAGCTCCACCTCGCTGGTGACCTCCGTCGTCACGTCTTCCTCCCCCGTCCGTTGACCATGACGGCGGTTCCGGCCCACGACCGGACCGGAGTCCGCCATCGTCAGCCTAGGAGAGCGCGTCGAACGCGAGGTTTGCCCCCGGAACCGGCGGGTACCGCGTCACTCGCAGCGCGCCCGGACGATGGAGGCGGAGATGGAGAGCCGGTTGAAGGTGCTCGGCCATCCGGTGCACCCGATGCTGGTGATGTTCCCGGTGGCGCTCCTGGCCACGGCCGTGATCTTCGAC
Organism: Micromonospora mangrovicola; assembly: GCF_047200535.1. NCBI lineage: Bacteria > Bacillati > Actinomycetota > Actinomycetes > Micromonosporales > Micromonosporaceae > Micromonospora > Micromonospora mangrovicola. Next base: position 10,848 of record NZ_JBJZOG010000080.1, read on the forward strand.
GTGGTCGACACGGTGGGCGGGCCGGACTTCCTGGGCGAGGTCGCGTACTGGAACATCACCGTCGGTCTGATCGGTGGGCTGCTGTCCGCGGCGGCCGGCACGGTCGACCTGCTCGCCCTGCCCGCCGGCACCCGCGCCAGGCGGGTCGGGCTCACCCACGCCGCCGCCAACGTCGCGGTGATCCTGCTCTTCGCCGCCGTCTGGGTGGTCCGCCTCAACGCCGACTCCCGGGCCGCCGGGGGCGCCCTGATCGCCATCGAGGTGGTCGCCGTGGCGATCCTCGGCATCAGCGCCTGGCTCGGCGGCGAGCTGGTGGACCGGCTCGGCGTCGGGGTCGACCCGGAGCACGACCTGAACGCCCCGAGCTCGCTGCGACCCCCCTCGACAAACCAGCGGATCGGAGACGTGCGATGACGGAACAGAGCGGCGGCCGGGGCTGGCGGTCGCGCCAGCAGGGCTGGGACCCGATGGGCGAACTCCAGTCGCTGCGGTCCGAGCTGAGCCGCCTGGTCGGCGGCCGCTCCGGCACCCCCGACGTGGAGCTGACCGAGGTCGCCGACGGCTGGGAGGTGATCGTCCGGCTGCCCGGCGTGGCACCGGAGGAGGTCGCCGTCGAGCTGGACGACCGGGAGCTGTGCGTACGGGCCCGCTCGGAGGCCGAGGTCAACGCCGACCAGGGCATCCCGGGTGGCTTCGAGACACGGGGCTTCGAGTACCGGGTGGACCTGCCGTCCCGGGTGGACCCGGACCGGATCGACGCGGTGATGGACCACGGCCTGCTCCGGGTGCGGCTGCCCCGGGCGATACGGCCCGCGCCGCGCACCATCACCGTCGGCCGCACCGGCCCGCGTGCCACCGCCGCCGAAGGTGCGCCGGCCCTGGCCGACCCGGCCGCCGACCGGGAGCTGCACCACCCGGACACCACGGCCGACGAGATCGACCGGCCGTAAGGGGTCCGGTGGCCACCTCGTCCGTGCTCGGCCCGGTCGGCGAGCGGGTACCCGACGTCTCGCGGATCGCCGTGCTGCGGGCGAACGCGCTCGGCGACTTCATCTTCGTCCTGCCGGCGCTGGAGGCGCTGCGGGCCGCGTACCCCGCCGCCGAGATCGTGCTGCTCGGCGCGCCGTGGCACGCGAAGCTCTGGCGCGACCGGCCCGGCCCGGTGGACCGGGTGCTGGTGGTGCCGCCCGCGCCGGGGATCCGCGACCCCGGGCCGGACGAGTCGCCGGCCGCGGTGGCCGACTTCCTGGCCGGGGCCCGGGCGGAACGCTTCGACCTGGCGTTGCAGCTGCACGGCGGTGGCGGCAACTCCAACCCGATCGTCGCCGGGCTGGGCGCGCGGGTCACCGCCGGCCTGCGCGCCGAGGACGCGCCGCCGCTGGACCGCTGGATCCGGTACGTCTACTACCAGCACGAGGTGATCCGCTACCTGGAGGCGGCGGCCCTGGTCGGGGCGCCAGCCACCACGATCATCCCGGCTCTCGCGGTCACCGTCGCCGACCGGGCCGAGGCCCGCGCGGTCCTCGGCGAGCCGACCCGCCCGCGGGTGGCGCTGCACCCGGGCGCGACCGACACCCGGCGGCGCTGGCCACCGGAGCGCTTCGCCGAGGTGGCCCGCGCCCTGGCCGGGGACGGGTACGAGGTGCTGGTCACCGGCACCCCGGCCGAGCAGGCGACGGTCGACGCGGTGGTGGCGGCGGCCGGCGTGCCGGTCCGCCCGCAGGTCGGCACGCTCAGCCTCGGCGGGCTGGCCGCCTGCTACGCGGACTGCGCGCTGGTGGTCTCCAACGACACCGGGCCGCTGCACCTGGCCGGCTCGGTCGGCACCCCGACGGTGGGCGTCTACTGGATCGGCAACCTGATCAACGGGGCGACGCCGCTGCGCGCCCGGCACCGGCCGATCGCCTCCTGGACCACCCGCTGCCCGGTCTGCGGCATCGACTGCACCCCCGGGATCTACCCGCACCGGCCCGGTGACGGCGACTGCCCGCACCGGGACTCGTTCGTGGCCGACGTGCCGGCGGTCGAGGTGGTGGAGGCGGCCCGGGAGCTGCTGGCCGGTTGACCGGTCAGGCCGGCTGCGGGGTGTCGGACGGCTGGTCGGCGACGACGACCTCCCACGCCTCCACCTCCCGCTCGGTCACCGTGGTCGGCGACTCCAGGTGGTAGGCCCCGCTGGGCAGCACCCCCGCGCCGCCGTGCCGGGCCAGCACCGCGAGCTGCGCGGCGACGTCCTCGCCCTGGTGGTTCTCGTGCACCCGCCGCCAGAACTCGAAGCCGCCCGAGTCGACCAGCTTGGCCCGGTCGTAGAGCACGCATCCGCCGACCCAGGCGACCTTGTACGCCCGCCAGGCCCCGGCCGGCAGGCGCAGCTTCTCGGTGACGTGCAGCAGGTTCGCCGCCGGGTGGATGGCGGCCCGCTCCCACTCCGGGGTGCCCGGGCGGACCCGCTCGGGCACCGGCGGGCCGTCCCACTCCTCGTAGTGGACATGGGTCTCGGGGCGTACGTCCTCGACGTAGGAGAGGCCGTGCACGGCGTTGCCGACGAACCCGCAGCCCAGCTCCCGGATCGCGGTGACCAGCCGGGACAGGGTGCCCGGTTCCAACCAGACGTCGTCGTCGAGGCAGAGCACGTACCGGGCCGCCGACCGGTCGAGCAGGTAGGCCCGGTGCTCGGCCAGCCCCCGCCGGGGCAGCCGCCGGGTCAGCAGCACCGGGTGACCCCGGTGGCGCAACGCCCGGACCATGGTCGCCGCCGCCGGGTGCGCGTACGCCGGCCCGTCGTCGGACTGGTCGCTCACCACCACCCCGAAGTCGGGCACGCCCTCCTGCGCGGCCAGCCCGGAGAGGGTGACCGCCAGCTCGGTCGGCCGGTTGCGCGTGGGGATCAGCACGTCGAGCTGCCGGGCCTGGCGGAACCGCTCCGGCGTGCCCGGGTCGAGCGGTCGGTTCACGCCGGCCTGCCCGTACCCTCACCGACGGTGGGGGTGACCGACTGCGCCCGGATCCGGTCGATGATCGCCGAGGTGGACCGGTCCGGCACGTAGCCGAGGGTGCGCACCTGCCCGCCGAGGCGGCGGACCAGGGGCGCCTCCGGCACCATTTCGGGCGGGTAGTCGCCGCCCTTGACGTAGACGTCCGGGCGGACCGCCTCGATCAGCCGTGCCGGGGAGTCCTCCTCGAAGACCACCACGTGGTCGACGCACGCCAGGGCGGCGAGCAGCGCGGCCCGGTCCTCGACCGGGTTGACCGGCCGGTCCGGCCCCTTGAGCCGGCGTACGCTGCCGTCCGAGTTGACCGCCACGACCAGCAGGTCGCCGAGCGCGCGGGCCTGGGTCAGGTAGCGGACGTGCCCGGGATGCAGCACGTCGAAACAGCCGTTGGTGAAGACGATGGAGCGTCCGGCCCGCCGGTGCTCAGCGACGATCGCGGTCAGCTCCTCGGCGCCGATCAGGGTGGGATGGTCGGCGTCCTCCGGCCCGGTGCCGAGCACGCCGAGCAGGTCCTCCCGCCGGCACACGCAGGTCCCGGTGTCGGAGACCGTGATGGTGGCGGCGAGCTGCGCGAGCTGGGCGGCGGTCGGCAGGCTCGCCGCCGCGGCCAGGGCCAGGGTCATCGCCGCCAGGTACGCGTCCCCGGCGCCCACCGCGTGGCTGGCCGGCACCGGCGTGCTGTGGCTGCGCCTCGGCTCGCCGTCGCCTCCGCCGACCACCGCCCCCTCGGTGTCCAGGGTCACCGCCACCACGTCCGCGCCGGTGTGCGCGCGCAGCTCCGCCAGGCGCGACTCGGCCAGCACCGCCCGGTCCACGCCCTCGCCGGCGGCGGCGCTCACGGTCACGCCGGTGCCGGTCACGGTGAGCCCGTCCCCGGTGAGCGCGACCCGCTCCTCGCCGGGGGTCGGCTCGCCCGTCGGTCCGGGGGCGGCGGCGCGACGGTCGACCGGCGGTGCGCCGGAGGTGGGATGCGGGGTGCCCGCGGCCCGCTCGCCGGCCCCGCCGGGCGCCGTCCCGACGACCAGCTCAGACGGCCCGTCGGTGGGGTCGCCCTGGTGGTCCAGGTGCAGGTCGCCGGCGGTGGTGCCGGGCCCGGCGGCGCGACCCCCGCCGTTGAAGCCGGCGGCCGCGCGGGCCAGCAGCCGGGTCGCCTCGGCGAAGCTCGGGGTCACCACGGTCGGGTTCAGGCCGCGCCAGTCGGCCAGGTCGTGCGCGTCGAGGGCCACGGTGGCGTAGCGGTCCCGGTTGGCGACCAGCCAGGCGCGGACCGCGCCGGGCAGCGCGCCCAGGCCGTAGTCGCAGACGACCAGGGTGAGCGGTTGCCCGTGCGCGGCGGCGTGCAGCTCCTCGGTGGCGCAGTGCAGCGCAGTGAGCAGCCGGGCCACCCCGTCGTCGTCGAGCGCGTCCTCCGGGTCGCCGGAGTCCTCCCGGAGCAGGATCTGGCTGCCGGCGAGCATCCGCCGCTTCACCGGTGTCGGCCGGCCGGGCTGGTTGACCGTACGGTCCCAGACGCCCGCGCGGTCCAGGCAGTCGTGCAGTTCGTCGCCGGCCACGTCGGCGCCGACCGGGGCCACCAGCACGGCCCGGCCGCCCAGGGCGGAGACGTTCACCGCCGTGTTCGCCGCGCCGCCGGCGGCGGAGATGCGGCGGCGCAGGGTGAGGACCGGTGCCGGCGCCTCCCGGCAGAGCCGCTCGGACTCCGCGAACCGCCACTCGTCCAGCATGGCGTCGCCCACGACCAGCACGGGACGTCCCTGCCAGTTCGTCACGACGGTGGCGAGCCGGCGCTCTTCCGCTGCTGCTCCTGCCATGTTTCCCCGGGTCCCCTTCGCCGGTCCGGCCAAACCTGCCCGGCTGAGGGCCGGGCCGCCCACCGCATCCGGTTTCGGCCCGCCGGCCCAGGGAACGGGATCGGTAACCCCGGAGAGGAGAAACCACCATGGCAGCGACACTGCAGGGCAAGCGGATCGCCTTCCTGGCCGCTGACGGCGTCGAGGAGGTCGAGTACACCCGGCCCCGCGCGGCGGTGGAGGACGCCGGTGCCCGGGTCGAGCTGGTCTCGTCGCGGCCCGGCTCGATCCGGTCCTTCAACCACCTGGACCAGAGCACGCAGTACCAGGTCGACGTGACGACGAAGCAGGCGGACGCCAGCGCGTACGACGCGCTGGTGCTGCCCGGCGGCGTGGCCAACCCGGATTTCCTGCGGACGGACCCGGAGGCGGTCCGGTTCGTGAAGTCGTTCTTCGACGCCGGCAAGCCGGTCGGGGTGATCTGTCACGGTCCGTGGACGCTGGTCGAGGCGGACGTGGTGCGGGGCCGTCGGATCACCTCCTGGCCGAGCCTGCGCACCGACCTCACCAACGCCGGCGCGGCCTGGGTCGACGAGCCCGTCGTGACCGACAACGGCCTGGTCAGCAGCCGCAAGCCGGACGACCTCCCGGCCTTCTGCTCGAAGATCGTCGAGGAGTTCGCGGAGGGGAAGCACTCCGCGCGCTGAGTCGCCCGACCTTCCTCCCCCGCCCGGGGGCATGATCGGCCCCGGGCGGGGGAGGAAGCGGAATGACTGCCCAGGCCCACGGTCGTCCCGCGCTGCACGCCCGCCAGATCCGCCTGCTGATGTTCGGTCTGATGACCGGGATGCTGTTGGCGGCGCTCGACCAGACCATCGTCGGTACGGCGTTGCCCACCATCGTCGGCGAGCTGGGCGGGATCAACCACTACTCGTGGGTGGTCACCGCGTACCTGCTGGCCTCGACCGCCTCCACCCCGCTGTACGGCAAGATGGCCGACCTGTACGGGCGCCGCCCCGTCTTCCTCTTCTCGATCGGCGCATTCCTGCTCGGGTCGCTGCTGGCCGGGCTGTCGCAGGACATGACCCAGCTGATCGTCACCCGGGGCGTGCAGGGCCTGGGCGCAGGTGGCCTGATGACGCTGGCGTTCACCATCATCTCGGACGTGGTCTCGCCCCGGGAGCGCGGTCGCTACCAGGGGCTCTTCGGCGCGGTCTTCGGGTTGGCCTCGGTGGCCGGCCCGCTGGTCGGCGGGTATTTCGCGGAGACGAACTGGCGCTGGATCTTCTACATCAACGTGCCGCTGGCCATCCTCGCCATCGTGGTCTGCTACCACGTCATGCGGCTCATCCCGTTCCAGCGGCGGGAGCACGCCGTCGACTGGCTCGGCGCGGCGCTGCTGGTGGCCGGGGTGAGCAGCCTGCTGCTGGCGTTGAGCTGGGGTGGCAACCAGTACGCCTGGGGCTCCGGCGTGATCATCGGGCTGTTCGTGGCCGGCGGAGTGCTGGGCACCCTCTTCGTCCTGCAGGAGGCCCGGGTACGCGAGCCGATCCTGCCGCTGCGGCTGTTCCGCAGCGCCACCTTCGCGCTGGCCAACTCGGCGGGCTTCGTGCTCGGTCTGGTGATGTTCGGGTCGATCATCTTCATCCCGCTCTATCTCCAGATCGTCAAGGGCGCCTCACCGACCCGGAGCGGTCTGCTGATGCTGCCGATGATGGCCGGCATCATCATCACCTCGATCCTCACGGGCCAGGCGATGAGCCGGATCGGGCGGTACAAGTGGTTCCCGGTGGCGGGCTCGGCGGTCCTGGTCGCCGGCATGCTGCTCTTCCGGCAGCTCCAGGTGGCCACGTCGCTCTGGGCGGCCTTCGGCTTCATGGTGGTGATCGGCGTCGGGCTGGGCCTGTGCATGCAGTCGCTGATCCTGGCCGTGCAGAACGCGGTGGATGCGCGTGACCTGGGCGCCGGCACCTCGTCCGCGACGTTCTTCCGCTCGCTGGGCGGCTCGTTCGGCGTGGCGATCCTCGGCGCGGTGCTCTCCTCCCGGCTCACCGGCCAGCTCGCCGACCGGCTGCCGGCCGCGCTCGCCCAGCTCCCGCCGCAGCAGCGGGCGGCGGTGGCGGCCAGCGGCGGCGCGGACATCTCGATCAACGACCCGAAGACGATCCTCGCCCTGCCCGGCCCGGTTCGCGCCGCCATCCAGGCCGCGTTCGTCGAGTCGCTGCACCTGGTCTTCCTGACCACCGGGCTGATCGCCATCCTCGCCGTGCTGGTCACCCTGGCGCTGCCGAACCGCGAGCTGCGCGGTGCGGGCCCGCAGGGTGCGACCGGCGGGGCGGACCCGCTCGGCGGCCGGGCCGCCGCCCCCGGTGGGAAGCCGCTGACCAGGGAGTCGAAGGAGGAGGCCGCCGCCGAGATGGAGGCGAAGTCCCAGACCATGCTGTGAGCCGGAGCCGGAGCCGGAGCCGGAGCCGGGGCCGGAGCCGGAGCCGGAGCCGGGGCCGGGGCCGGGGCCGGGGTGGCGGAGCCGGCACTCCGGGCTGGAGCGATATGCCTCTCGGGCATAAATATGCCTGAGCGGCATATCGCCTACCGGACGTCGACCTGGTGGCCGCGACCCGCCGACCCGCCGGCAGCTACTTGAGGATCAGCCGGTTGGTCTGCTCGAAGACGTCCAGGTCGGCGAGGGTCTCGATCACGCTGGAGGTGAGCGGGGCGGGCAGCTCCTCGGGGTGGAAGAAGCCGGCGTCGAGGGTCTCGTCGGTCACCCGGGCCAGCTCCCCGTCCCACTCCTCGACCCGGAACGCGGTGGTGAAGATCTGGTAGGTGTGGCCGTACATGTTGGTGTGGGTGCGGTCCGGGCCGGTGTAGAGCGCGAACGCGCTGACCCGCAGGGCGCGCAGCCCGGTCTCCTCACGTACCTCCCGGACGGCGCAGTCGGCGATCGACTCGCCCAGTTCCATCGCGCCGGCCGGCATCGCCCACTGGCCGTTGTCCGAGCGCTGGATCAGCAGCACCCGGGCGGCGTTGTCCCGGACCACCGCCCGGGCGCCGACGAACATCAGGGTGCGGTCACCGGCCAGGGCGCGCAGCTGCCCCACGTAGGATTCGGCCCACGAGATGCTCACCCGGACAATCTACGCAGAATCCCAGCCCAGGTCGGCCGTTCCGGGGCTTCCGGTGTGTGACCGGCGCCACTAGCTTGTTACCCATGCGTAGCACGATGATGGACGCCCCCCTCCAGGTCGCCCGGATCCTCGAACACGGCACCACCGTGCACGGCACGGCGGAGGTCGTCACCTGGACCGGCGCCGAGCCCCGCCGGATGTCGTACGCCGAGGTCGGCCGCGCGGCCGCCCGCCTTGCCCACGCGCTGCGCGACGAGTGCGGGGTGACGGGCGACGAGCGGGTCGCCACGTTCATGTGGAACAACAACGAACACCTGGTCGCATACTTCGCCGTGCCGAGCATGGGCGCGGTGCTGCACACCCTGAACATCCGGCTCTTCCCCGACCAGGTCGCCTACATCGCCAACCACGCCGAGGACCGGGTGGTGCTGGTCGACACCACGCTGATCCCGCTGCTGGCCAGGGTGATCGGCCAGATGACCACGGTGCGGCACGTGGTGGTGGTCGGCGGCGGGGACCCGGCGCCGCTGGTGGCGGCGGCCGGCGACCGGATCGCCGTACACCACTGGGACGCCCTGCTTGCCGACCGGCCGGACGTCTACGACTGGCCCGAGGTGGACGAGCGGGACGCCGCGGCCCTCTGCTACACCTCGGGCACGACCGGCAACCCCAAGGGGGTCGCCTACTCGCACCGCTCCATCTACCTGCACTCGCTCCAGGTCTGCATGCCGGAGAGCTTCGGCCTGGGACCCCACGTACGGGAACTCGCCATCGTGCCGATGTTCCACGCGATGTCCTGGGGCCTGCCGTACGCGGCGTTTCTCTCCGGCGCGTCGCTGATCATGCCGGACCGGTTCCTCCAGGCCGCCCCGATCGCCGAGATGATCGCCGCCGAACGGCCGACGCTGGCCGGCGCGGTGCCGACCATCTGGACCGACCTGCTCGGCTACCTCGACAGTCACGACGTGGACACCTCCTCGCTCACTGAGGTGATCGTCGGCGGCTCGGCCTGCCCGCCCGCGTTGATGCACGCGTTCCACGAGCGGCACGGGATCGAGGTCATCCACGCCTGGGGCATGACGGAGATGTCGCCGCTGGGCTCGGTCTCCCGGTCGCCGGCCGGGGTGACCGGCGACGAGGCCTGGCGCTACCGCTACACCCAGGGCCGGGTGCCCGCCGGGGTCGCGGCGCGCATCGTCGGCCCGCTCGGCGAGCCGCTGCCCGCGGACGGCACCTCCGTGGGCGAGTTGGAGGTCCGTGGGCCGTGGGTGACCGCCCGGTACGTCGGGGACGAGACGCCGGACGAGGAGAAGTTCCGGGACGGCTGGCTGCGGACCGGGGACGTCGGCACGCTCTCGCCGGACGGCTACATCACGCTGACCGACCGGGCCAAGGACGTGATCAAGTCGGGCGGGGAGTGGATCTCCTCGGTGGAACTGGAGAACGCCCTGATGGCGCACCCGGCGGTGCTGGAGGCGTGCGTGGTGGGCGTGCCGGACGAGCGCTGGGACGAGCGGCCGCTGGCCACTGTGGTGGTCCGGGAGGGCGCCTCGGTCGGCGCCGAGGAGCTGCGGGACTTCCTGGCCAAGTCGGTGGCGCGCTGGCAGTTGCCGGAGCGCTGGGCCTTCATCGACGCGGTCCCGAAGACCAGCGTCGGCAAGTTCGACAAGAAGGTGGTGCGCTCCCGGTACGCGGAGGGTGACCTCGAGGTGAGCGAACTGACCGCGCCGTAACACTTTCCGGCGTACCGTCGCCTGCACGGGTAGGGACAAGCTTTTAGGCATCCCTCCCCAGAGGGCGGCCCCGGCGTTCGCACCGCGCCGGGGCCGCCCGTCCATACGGGGTGATCCCGCACAGTCATTCTCGCGAAACTTGTTCGACTCTGTCCTGATGTCGGAGAAATCCGTTTCGCGTTTATCCGGCCTCGCTCGTCGCCACCAGCACCTTACCGACCGCGCCGTCCTCCACCGCCTTGTGCGCCGCCGCGGCCGTCGCCAGCGAGTAGTGGTGCAGCGGCAGGCCGGCCTCCTCGCCCACCCGGATCGCGCCCTGCGCCACCGCCGCCGCGATATCGGTCACCGCCTGCGCCTTCGCCGCCTTCGGGGCGGTGTAGATCAGCACGAACTGCCAGCGGGCGTTCGGCACCATCAGCGGCCGGATCGGCAGGGTCACCTCGTCGCCACCGTCGTCCGCGTAGACGCAGACCGCCCCGCCGGTTCGCAGGATCTGCACGTCGGCGGCGGCGTTGCGGGCGGCGGAGACCTCCACGATCGTGTGCACCCCGTCGGGCGCGATCTTGCGGACCTCCTCGACCACGTCCTGCTCGCGGTAGTTGATCACGTAGTTGGCGCCGGCCGCCGCCGCAAGCTGCGCCTTCTCCGGAGTGCTCACCGTGGTGATCACGCAGGCGTCGGCCCAGCGGGCCAGCTGGATCGCCGCGTTGCCCACCGCGCCCGCCCCGCCCTGCACCAGCACCACGTGGTCGCTCAGCGCGCCGACGTGCAGCTTGTCCGGCATGTACTCGCCAGCGGTCAGGCAGCGGTGCGCCGTCATGAACGGGATGCCGAGGCAGGCGCCCAGATCGAACGAGGCGGAGCCCAGCCGGACCGCGTGCCGGACCGGCACCACGGTGTACTCGGTGGCGGTGCCCCAGGGCCGCTGCCAGGCCGCCTCCCAGAGCCACACCCGCGAACCGATCAGGATCTGGTCGACGCCCTCGCCCACCGCCTCGACAACGCCCGCGCCGTCCTGACCCGGGATCTGCCACCCGGCCGGCAGCGGCCAGTTGCGGCGGGCCTTCCAGTCCGTCGGGTTCACCCCGGCGACCGCCATCCGCACCAGCACCTCGCCCGGCCCCGGCTCCGGAACGGGCCGTTCGGCCAGCTGGAGCACCGAGGCGTCCCCGTTGTGCTCGTACACGATCGCCTTCATCGCCGTCCCCTCACCGTCGCCACGTGCGCCACCGGTTGCGCTACCCGGCCGCTCCCTGATCATTCCGATCCGGGGCGCCCCCGAAAACGTACAACCAGGCGGTCGGCGGCAGGAGGGCGGCAGGTCGGACGTACCGGTCGTCGGCCGCCCGGTCGGCCACCGACGATCGACGCGGCCGTTCAGCCGAGCCGGTCCACCACCTCCGGGGTGAGCGCGTCGATCGAAGGCAGCAGCACCGCCGCCAGCGCCTCGGCGTCCGGGTCCAGCGGGTACGACCCGTGCGGCACGGCCACCACGCGCGTCCCGGCGGCGGCCGCCGAGCGGACCCCGTTCGAGGAGTCCTCCACCGCCACGCACCGGGCCGGGTCCACCCCGAGCCGCCCCGCCACCGCCAGCCAGACGTCCGGCGCGGGCTTGCCCCGGGCGGTCTCCTCTGTGGAGAGCGTCGCGCCGAAGGCGTCGGCCAGGTCCGTCGCCGCCAGCGCAGCGGCGATCAGCCGGGTGGGGGAGGAGCTGGCCAGCCCCAGCGGCCACCGCGCGGCCATCCGGCGCACCACCGCGTCCGCGTTGTCGATCAGCGGTACGTGCTCCGCGTACCGGCGGGTCATCTCGGCCACCACCTCGGCCGCGACCTGCCCGGCGGAGCGGTCGACGCCCAGTTCGTCGCTGAGGTACGCGGCCCACTCGGCGGTGCTCATCCCCATCAGCCGACGCTGGGTGTCCGGCTGCCAGGTGCCGCCGTGCTCGGCCACGTACGCCCGCCGGACCTGCTCCCAGACCGGCTCGGAGTCCACGATCACGCCGTCCAGGTCGAAGAGCACCGCGTCCACCATGCCGACCATCCTGCCCGAGCCGGCGGCCGTACCCGGCCAGCCGAGGCGGATCAGGCCAGGAAGGGGGCCCACTGCCGTACGGCGACGACCTCCACCCCGCGCGTGGTGAAGTACGGGTCGGCGGCGAGTAGTTCGTCCAGCGACGCCCGGTCCGGCACGTCGAAGATGAGCACCGCGCCGGAGTCGTCGGCCAGCGGCCCGGACATCCGCACCTTCCCCTCGCCGTGCAGGGCGGTGAGCAGGCTGCGGTGGGCAGGCCGGGCGGCGAGCCGTTCCGGAGCGTCGGTGAAGGCCAGTTCCACGATCCACATGCCGCCCATCCTGCCCGACGGCCTCGCTCCCGAGGGGTCAGCCGGTCGGGGCGACCGAGCGCTGCGCGGGCAGGCCGATCGGACTCTGCGGCGGGATGACCGTGCGGCACCGGGTGGAGATCGGGTCGAGCAGCTCCCGCAGCCGGGCCGTCCGCTCCGCGCCCAGCGCCCGCCACGGTCCGGCGGCGGCCCGGTCGGTGGCCTCCTCGACCGCCCGGAACGTCGCCGTGCCGTGCTCGGTCGGCGCCCGCTCGGCGGTCAGCCAGCCCTTCTCGACCAACCGCTCCTCGGCGGCGGCCCACTCCTGGTCGGTCCAGCCCCGGGCCCGCTGGTGGAACTCGCGCGACTGGTCGACCCGGCACCGCCAGGCCACCACCTCGACCGGATCCAGCCCCGTGGTGACCAGCGCGGCCACGTGCCCGTCGCCGCGGTGCTCGCGCAGCGTCGTGGCGGCCTGCCAGAGCCGGGCCAGTGGGTATTCGCCCCGGGGCAGGGCGGCGTTGACCGCGCCGAGCATCCGGCCGGCCGTTTCGACCCGGCCGGCCGCCTCCTCCAGCAGCTCGGCAGCCTCCACCAGGTGCGCCTCGGGCAGCTCGTAGGTGAACTCGGCGAGCGCCTGCACCGCGCCGGTGAGCCGGGCGCGCAGCGCCTCCTCCGGGGTGGCCAGGCGCCACACCGAGGGCAGCGCCCGGGCCACCATCGACGGCGCGAAGCTGAAGAACGCGGCGATCACGGCCGGCGCCTCGACCGGGCCGAGCGGGGCGGTCCGGCCGGCGAAGTAGCCCCGCCAGTAGCCGCGCAGCCCGACCGCCTCGTACGCGGCGCGGGCCCGCGGGTGAAAGTAGGTCACCGCGTGGACCGGCTCGAAGTGCGTCCACATCACCCGGGCGAACCCGGGGTCATCCAGCACCGCCACGTGCACCTCCGCGTCGGTCGGTCAGGTCACCGCGGGCGGGGGCACCCGCGATGACCACGAACCTACTGCCGTTGGGTGAACGGACGGAAGCCCTCTGTGACCTACTGCGCGGCGAGCACGTCCACGACGAAGCGCAGCGGCCCGGCGGGACGACCGCCCGACGCGTCGTTGCCGTACGCCAGCTCGGCCGGGATGTCCAGCTGCACCCGGCTGCCCACCGGCACGCCGACGAGGCCCTGGTCCCAGCCGGGGATGACCTGGCCGACACCGATCGCGAAGGTGGCCGGCTGGCCGTTGTTCCAGGAGGCGTCGAACTCCTTGCCGTCCTTGTAGAACACGCCAACGTAGTTGGTGGTGATCTGCTGACCCTTCTTGACCTCCGGGCCCTTGCCCTTGATCAGCGTGGTCACCGTGAGCTTCTTCAGCTCGCCCTTGCCCGCCTCGACCGTCGGCCGGGTGGCCAGCGCCGGGTCGGCGCCCTCGGGCAGCGCCGGAGCGGCCACGGTGGGCTCGACGATGGAGCTGGGCGACGGGCTGGTGGTGGCCGCGGGCTTCTTGTCGTCGTCGTTGTTGAGCCAGACGATGCCACCGATCAGCGCGGCCACTGCGAGGACACCCACGGCGGCACCCAGCATCGACTGCCGCCGACGCCGCGCCTCGGCGGCCTTCTTCGCCGCCAGCTGGGCGGCCAGCCGCCGCTCCGCCTTGGTGCCCGGGCCCTGGCCCGCCGACCGGTTCTGCACGCGCTCGCTCACGTCGACTCCCCTGCTGAGTGGGTGGGTGCGCCCCCGGCGGGCCGCCGCCGAGGCCAGCGCACACGGTACCCGGCCGGACGCCCGCAGTGCTCCCACGGCCGGCCCGGATCGGACAGGAGCCGGGTCAGCCGCCTTTTCCGGGAGTAGGTTCTCGACCATGGCGATCCTCACCGAAGAAGACCTGGCCCTGCTCTCCGAACCGCAGCTCGCCCACGTGGCCACGATCGAGGCCGACGGCTCGCCGCACGTCACCCCGGTCTGGGTGGACACCGACGGCGAGCACATCGTGTTCAACACCGCCAAGGGCCGGCAGAAGTACGTCAACATGGCCCGCAACCCGGTGGTCGCGGTCTCGGTCGTGGACAAGGCGAACGACTTCCGCACGCTCTGGGTGAAGGGCAACGCGGAGTTCGTCGTGGAGGGGGCCGACGAGCACATCGACCGGATGGCGCAGAAGTACCTCGGACAGGACACCTACCCGTTCCGCCAGCCCGGCGAGGAGCGGGTGATCGTCCGGATCACCCCGACCGAGAGGCTCGGCCGCGGCTGAGGTGAGAGGAGGGGCCCTTCCTGACGCCCGGCCCCTCCTGACTGCCGTCAGGCGGTCTTGCGCGGCGCCGCCTTCTTCGCGGGGGCCTTCTTCGCGGGGGCCTTCTTGGCCGCCGCCTTCTTGGCGGGCTCCGCCTTCTTCTCGGCGGCCTTCTTCGCGGGGGCCTTCTTCTCGGCGGCCTTCTTCGCGGGGGCCTTCCTCTCGGCGGCCTTCTTGGCGGGTGCCTTCTTCGCCGCCTTCGCCGCCTTCTGCGCGGACCGGGCCGCCGAGATCGGGGTCGGCTCGCCCCCGCCGCCGGGCGGCGCCTCGCCCCGGGCCGCCCGGGCCCGCTCGACCGACGCCTTCAGCGCGGCCATCAGGTCCACCGCGGCGGCCGGCGCGGCCTCTTCCTCCTCCGGCTGGACCACCTCACGGCCCTCGATCTTGGCGTCGATGACCTCCTGCAACGCCGCGCGGTAGTCGTCGGTGAAGGCGTCCGGCTCGAACTCGCCGGCCATCGAGTCGATCAGCGAGCTGGCCATCGCCAGCTCCGGGGGACGCACCTTCAGGTCCTCGTCGAGGAAGCCGAAGTCCGGGGTACGCACCTCGTCCGGCCAGAGCATCGTGTTGAGCAGCAGCACGCCCTCGCGGACCCGCAGGGTGGCCAACTGCTCCCGCTGGCGCAGCGCCACCTTGACGATCGCCACCCGCTCCGAGTCGCTCAGCGCGTCCCGCAGCAGCACGTACGGCTTGGTGGCCGAACCCTCCGGCTCCAGGAAGTACGCCTTGTTGTAGAGGATCGGGTCGACCTGCTCGGCGGGGACGAACTCCAGCACGTCGATCGCGTGCGAGGTGCTCAGCGGCAGCTCGGCGAAGTCCTCGTCGGTGAGGATGACCATCTCGCCGCCGCCGATGTCGTACCCCTTGGCGATGTCGTCGTAGGTGACCTCCTCGCCGCAGACCTGGCAGGTGCGCTTGTAGCGGATGCGCCCGCCGTCCTCCCGGTGCACCTGGTGGAAGCGGATGTCCTTCTCCTCGGTGGCCGAGTAGACCTTCACCCCGATCGACACCAGGCCGAACGACACCGCTCCTTTCCAGATGGCCCGCATCCCGCGCTCCTCTCCCCGGTTCTGACCAGGATCGCAAACGATCGAACGGCACGCACGCGCTTCCGTGCGCAACTACAGTCAGGAGGTGCCCGGCGCGCCGTTGAAGCCGATGCTCGCGATGACCGGGCAGCTCCCGGCCGGTGCCGGCTGGGCGTACGAGTTCAAGTGGGACGGGGTCCGCGCGCTCGCCGACGTGGTCAACGGGCGCCAGCACCTGTTCGCCCGCTCGGGCGTGGACATCACCGTCGCGTACCCGGAACTGATTCCCCTTGCCGAGCAGGTCGACGACGCGCTGCTGGACGGTGAGGTGGTGCTCTTCACCGACGGGCAGCCGTCGTTCACCGCCCTCGCGGAGCGGATGCACGTGCGCAACGCGGCCAAGGCGGCCCGGCTGGCGGCCGCCGCGCCCGTCACGTACATGATCTTCGACCTGCTGCGGCTGCGCGGCGAGGACCTGACCGGCCGTCCGCTGCGGGAGCGGCGGGCGGCGCTGGAGTCACTCGGGCTCGGTGCCGCCCGGTGGGCGGTGCCGCCCGCCTTCCCCGACGGCCCGGCCACCTACGAGGCCGCCGGCGAGCACGGCCTGGAGGGGGTGATGGCCAAGCGGGTCGACTCGCTCTACCGGCCCGGGGTGCGCTCGCCCGACTGGGTCAAGGTCAAGCTGGAGGTGACCGGCGACTTCGTGGTCGGCGGCTGGCGGCCCGGCGCGCGGAAGATCGGCGGCCTGCTGGTCGGGGTGCCCCGGCCGGACGGTCGGCTCACCTACCGGGGGCGGGTCGGCGGCGGGATCGGCACGGCCCTGGAGCGGGAGCTGCTGCGCGAACTGGAGCCGCTGCGCGGCGGCGCGTCGCCGTTCGCCGGGGACGTGCCGCGCGAGGATGCCCGGGGCGCGATCTGGGTAACTCCGCAGGTCGTGGTCGAGGTGAAGTACGGCCAGCGGACCCCGGACGGGCGGCTGCGCTTCCCGCGGATCCTGCGCCTGCGCCCGGACAAACCACCGGAGGAGGTCGACGATGCCAGCTGAGCGGCTCAAGGTGGAGGTCGAGGGGCGTGCGCTGGAGCTGTCCAACCTGGACAAGGTCCTCTATCCCAAGCCCGGTTTCACCAAGGGTGAGGTGATCGACTACTACACCCGGATCGCCCCGGTGCTGCTGCCGCATCTGCGGGACCGGGCGCTCACCCGGATCCGCTTCCCGAACGGCGTCGAGGGCGGCTCCTTCTTCGAGAAGAACGCCCCGGCTGCCACCCCCGACTGGGTACGCACCGAGACGCTGCCCGCCCCCGGGTCGAGCAAGGGCCGGGAGACCATCGACTACGTGGTCGCCGACGACCTGCCGACCCTGGTCTGGCTGGCCAACCTCGCCGCCTTGGAGCTGCACACGCCGCAGTGGAAGGTCGGCGAGCACCCGGACATGATGGTGGTCGACCTGGACCCGGGCGCCCCGGCGGCGCTGAAGCAGTGCTGCCAGGTGGCGCTGCTGATGCGCGACCGGCTGGCCGAGGACGGCGTCGACTCGTACCCGAAGACCTCGGGGAAGAAGGGCATGCAGCTCTGCTGCCCGATCGCCGGCACCCAGGACGCCGACGAGGTCTCCGCGTATGCCAGGCGGATCGCCCGGGAACTGGAGCAGGCGCACCCGAAGCAGGTCGTGTCGAAGATGGCGAAGAACCTGCGCCCCGGCAAGGTCTTCATCGACTGGAGCCAGAACAACGCGGCGAAGACCACGGTCGCGCCGTACTCGCTGCGCGCCCAGCCGGTGCCGTCGGTGTCCACCCCGTTGACCTGGGACGAGGTCGAGGCCGGGGCGGCCGGGAAGCGGCCGTCGACGCGGCCGTACACGGCCGACGAGGTGCTCAAGCGGGTGGCGAAGCAGGGCGACCTGCTGGCCCCGCTGCTGGACGGCGGCCCGGAGCTGCCGTCGCGCTGAGCGTGCCCTGTCCAAGATCGCGCTGCCCACTGGGAGTAGTGGCCTCGCGGTCCGCTTGAGGCCACTACTCCCAGTATGGAGCTCGTCCGGTCGGTCAGCCGCGAGCGGCGTCCCAGGCGGCGCTGCTGCGGAAGTAGGTGTCGTACAGCTCCTGCACCTCCAGCAGGCTCTGCGGCGGCACTTTCCCGTACGCGATGCGTTCCAGGTGCCGAAAGTACTCGAACCGCTCGACGCCGGGCGTGATGACGATGAGGATGTCCGCGTCCTCGCCGAGGGCGGCGGCGAACGCGTGTGCCAGGCCGGGCGGCACGATGACCAGGTCGCCCCGTTCGGCGGTGACCACCTGGTCGCCGGAGAGCAGCTGCGCGGTGCCGTCCAGCAGGTAGAACAGCTCGGCGGAGTTGGCGTGGTGGTGCGGCTTCGCGCCGTCCGCACCGTTGTTGAGGGTGACCCGCTGGGTGGAGAGCGCGCCGCCGGTGGCGCTGCTGTCGGCGAGCAGCCGGATCGTGGTCGGCGCGCGGCCCACCACCTCGGCGTCGGCCGCGCGGACGATGACGGACTGGTCGAAGTCGGGCGTGATCAGGGACATCTGAGGGCTCCTTCGTGGGGACCGCGGTTCGTTACAGGGCGAACAGCAGGACGGCGTCGAGAAGTACGACCACGGCGGTGGCGAAGTGGATGCCGAAGGCGGCGGCCTTCGTGCCGCCGTTCCGCAGCACGATCACGGTGTCGCCCAGCGGTTCGAGCGCGCCGAGCAGCATGTACCAGGCGACCGCGGTGGGGGTGGTGAAGGCGATCAGGGCGAGGCCGAGCAGGCCGTAGGTGAGGTCGCGCAGTCCCTTGACGGTGAGGTAGGCGCGGTCCCCGTCCGGTTTGGCCGGCACGCCGTAGCCGGCGGCGGCGCCGTCGGGCTGCAGGAGGAAGCGGGCGCCGATGACGACGACGAGGAGGCTGATGACGATGGCGAGTCCGTAGGCGAGGGGGCTGAGCATCTCCGACTCCAATTGCTAGCGCTGCTAGATTTGAGAGCGAAGCTAGCAGAATTTCGGCAGGATGGCTAGCAGTGCTAGGTTTCGGTCATGGCTATTCGGGAGCGCCGGGAGCGCGAGCGGGCGGAACGGGAGCGGGCGATCGTCGCTGCCGCACGGGAACTGGCCGAGTCGGAGGGCTGGGACGCGGTGACCACCCGCCGCCTCGCCGCCGAGATCGAGTACAGCCAGCCCGTGCTGTACAGCCACTTCAAGGGCAAGGACGCCATCATGGCGGCGGTCGCCGTGGAAGGCTTCGGCGACCTGGCCCGGGACCTGGCCGCCGCGCGTACCGCCGCGACCGGCGAGCGGCAGGCGGTGGCCGACGTCGCCGCCGCCTACGCCGCGTTCGCCGAGCGACGGCCCGCGCTCTACGACGCGATGTTCAACCTCACCGTCGACCTGCCGTTCGCCACCGAGGACGTGCCGGTCGACCTGGCCCGGGCCTTCGCCGAGCTGGCCGAGGCGCTGCGCCCGGTCGCCGCGGACGCCGACCTCGAGACGTACACCGAGACCTTCTGGAGCGGGCTGCACGGGCTGGTCGCGCTCATGCGCAGCGGCCGGCTCCGGCGGGCCGAGCACGAGCGGCGACTCGCGGTGCTGGTGGACCGGTTCACCCGCCGACCGGCGACCGGTGGCTAGGGTGGGCGCACCGGCAGACAGGAGCGCCCCGATGGCCGTTCACCCACCGGCCGCCGCGCCGACCGGCACCGACCGGCCGCTGCTCACCTACCACGACGACGCGACCGGGGAGCGCACCGAGCTGACCGCGCGCCAGCTCGGCGACTGGGCGGCGCGCAGCGCCGCGCTGCTGCGGGACGGCTGCGGGCTCGGCCCGGGCAGCCGGGTCGCGGTGCTGCTGCCGCCGCACTGGCGTACCGCCGCGATCCTGGTCGGCGCCTGGTCGGTGGGGATGGCGGTGTCGATCCGGCCCCGGGCCACCGCCGGGCTGCCGGTCCTCGAACCGGGCGGCGACCTGCCGTACGACGCGGTGTTCGTGACCGCGGAACGACTCGACGACTGGCTGGAGGACGTTCCTGAGGGGACGCACCGATACCTGGTCGGCACCGCGCTGGGGCCGCTGGTCGAGGTACCGGTCGGCTGGCTGGACTGGTCGGCCGAGGTGCAGCGGCACCCCGCCACCGCGCCCGACTACGCCGCCGTCGACCCGGCCGACCCGGCCACCCCGGACGGCACCAGCCACGGCGCGTGGCGGCGGCTCGCGACGGAGATCGCCGAGCAGCTCGACCTGCGCGCCGGTGACCGGCTGCTGGTCGACGCGGCCGAGCACGAGCAACCGCTGACGTGGCTGCTCGCGCCGCTGGCCGCCCGCGCGTCCGTGGTCATCCGCGCCAACCTCGACCGGAGTCAGCTGGACGCCGTGGCCGCCGCCGAGCAGGCCACCCGCGT